>NZ_JAKFFD010000121.1:0-3465 GCF_036675385.1 Pseudarthrobacter sp.
CGCCGGTCCTGATGACCGTTCGCCGCGAAGTACTGCTGGGCACTCGTCTATCACCTCTGGCTGCTTCTGGCCGGCGCCGCGGACTGCGGGCCAAGGACACAGTCTAGTTGACACACCCCGGTGCTCCCTGGACAGACGCCAGAGGCCTGTTCCGGTTGCGGAACAGGCCTCTGGGCTTGAAAGCCGGACTACTTGGGCATCAGCACCGAGTCGATCAGGTAAACGGTGGCGTTCTTCGTCTGGACGCCGCCGCAGATCACGCTGGCGCCATCAACCATGAGGGCATCCTTGCTGCCGGTCACGGTGACCGATCCGCCCTGGACCGTGGCGTGTGTGCCGGCGATCTTGTCCGGGGTGATCTGGCCGGGGACCACGTGGTAGGTCAGGATCTTGCTCAGCAGGGCGTCGTCCGTTTTGAGCGCTTCGATCGTGGCGGCATCGATCTTGGCGAAGGCGTCATCCACCGGGGCGAAGACCGTGAACTCGCCGCCGTTAAGGGTGTCAACCAGGTCAACCTTCGGGTTCAGCTTGCCGGAGACAGCTGCCGTGAGGGTGGTCAGGATGGGGTTGTTGGATGCCGCGACCGCTACCGGGTCAAGGGCCATCCCGGCAACCGAGCCTGCCCCGGTGGGGACCTTCTCTGCGTAGCCGGCGCAGCCCGCGCCAACGAGGTTTGCGGCCGGATCCATGGCAGCAGCACTGGCGGACGGTGACGGGGCCATCTTCGTTGCTGACGGTGCGGCGGCCGGAGCGGAGGAGCTCGGGGTTGTGGTTGCTGTTCCACCGCAGGCGGTAAGGCTCAGCAGGGCTGCAGCTGCAACGCCTGCGACGGTGAAGGATGTGCGCTTGAATGACTGCATTTCGGTTCTCCTTGTTTATTGGTTTCTGCCGATTTCTTGCCTGCTGCAGACGTTGTGCCTGCCGCGTGGCCTTTCCCGACTGTTGGGCACCGGCCCTTGGCTGGTGTCTCAATGGGTATTCGGCCGGAGCACTGAAGCGGATGGGTGGATCGCCAAGAGTTTTTTAGATTCGCGGCCAGCCCGCAGGGAAAGCCAGGAGAACACGGTAGCTGCGCAGTTAAATGACGGAGATCCCGGGCCTGTGGGCCCGGGATCTCTGTGTAAGTGTGCGCAAGGGGGGACTTGAACCCCCACGCCCGAAGGCACAGGAACCTAAATCCTGCGTGTCTGCCAATTTCACCACTCGCGCTTGGCAGTTGCTGCCGTTGTCTTCAACCTTGGCCAGATGGCCTACGGATAAAAACGTACGACGGCGGATGCCAGTTTCCATTGTAGCCTCGGGCCGGCGGGGTTCCGGTCAGCCGGTTCCTGCCGCGCCGTACCGGCGCCACTTCCCGCGTAATGCGTTACGCGTCCACTTTGAGGTCGCGCCGGAGTTTTGCCACGTGGCCGGTGGCCCGGACGTTGTACTGGGCAAGCGCCACTTTTCCATCGGGATCGATCACCACGGTGCTGCGGATCAGTCCCTCGTAGGTCCGTCCGTAATTCTTCTTTTCGCCCCAGGCACCATAGGCTTCGGCCACGGCATGGTCCTCGTCCGAAAGCAACGGAAAGCTAAGGTCCTCGTTGGCGGCAAAGGCAGCAAGTTTGTCCACGGAATCGGGGGAGACGCCCAGGACCCGATAACCGGCCGACGTGAAGGATGCCAGGCTGTCGCGGAAATCGCAGGCCTGTTTCGTGCAGCCGGGCGTGGCGGCGGCTGGGTAGAAATAGACGATGGTGCTGCCGCTGTGGCCGGAAGCCAGACTGACGTCCTTACCCGACGAATCCTTCAGGGTGAAGCCGGGCGCTACGTCGCCGGTCAAGAGTCTGTCAGCCACTGTTAATCTCCTCGTTGCAGGCGGAACACACCAGTTTAGTAAGCATCCACGACCGGTGCTAACCAGCCTTAGCTATACTTGCTGGTATGCCTGACATGGATCGCTGGCCCACTGGGCGCCTATTGTCCACTGCGGCACGCCTCGTAGAACACTCCTGGAACGAAAAGCTAAGCGCCATCGGACTGACGCACGCCGGCGTGATCGCTATCGAAGTCCTCTCAGCGCAGGGGCCGATGACACAGGCCCAACTAGCCCAATATGTGCGCGTTCAGGCCCAGACCATGGGTAAAACCCTGAGCCGGTTGGAGTCCCACGGCCACATTGCCCGCGTCCGCAGCACGTCGGACCGCCGCAGCCAGGTAGTGTCCCTCACGGACAGCGGACGGGAAGCCGCAGCCGCAGCCGTTGAGATGGAACGCGCGGTGCTTGCCGCGGCAACCATTGACCCTGACGCCCTGCGGCAGGAGCTCCAGGCTGTGGTTAGGGAGCTGGCCAGCCAGTTCGCCTCGCCGTCAACCCGCGCCCTGGTGGACGGTGCCCCGCTCAGCTAGCGATCCCGGGAATCCGGTAAATTTGACTGGCACCAATACTGCAAAATTCCGCGGTGGTGGTGCCTTTTGATTTGTACCCTGAAACGTCCAGAAGTGGCGTCTTTGCCGCGTGATTTTGCAGCGGTTCAGGGCGCACTTTCAGAATGGTCGCTTTACAAAGTGAACTCTTCAACATCACCAGCGGCATCCGGCCGTAGGTCTCGCCGCGCGATGCCCTTATCATCTGACGTATGCGGAAACACTTGGTCGCCCTTGGGGTCGTGGCAATCCTCCTGGCCGGCTGCTCGGCCCCGTCAACTCAACCGGCAGTAACTTCGACAGCACCGGTCGCCACATCAGCCACGCCGAAGCCCACTACGCCAACGACGACGGGCTCGGCCGCGACAGATCTGAACTGGGGTACGCCGACCGCTGGCGATGAGTTCAACTATACCGGTGCACCGGACGCCGCGAAGTGGTCCGTGTACAACAGTGCCGGGCACGACGGGAATGGCATTCGGAGTCCCCAGCAGGTCACGGTAGATGGTTCCAAAATGGTCATGACTGGAACACCGGACGGCACCACCGCTGGAATGAGCGCGAAGTTTGGGCGCCAGAAGTACGGCCGGTGGGAGATCCGCGCGGCGGGTTCGGGTGACACTGAGTACCACATGGTGGCGCTCCTGTGGCCGGATAGTAGGAATTGGCCGTGTGACGGCGAAGTTGACTACGCGGAGACATCTGCTGACTGGAGCGTCATCAAGTTCTTCCACCACTACGGATGTTCGAATTCGCAGACGTCGGCGACCATGGCACTGGACGTTACGCAGTTCCACAACTATGCGGTTGACTGGTCTCCGAATGGGATCGTCGGCTACGTCGATGGGGTGAAGTGGTTTGAGGACAACGACCCGGCGCACCAGCCTCCCGGACCGATGCACCAGACGCTACAACTGGACTGGTTCCCAGACAGCACTGATAACGGCGCTGGCGAGATGCGAGTGGATTGGGTTCGCGTCTATGCGGCTGGCGATCCAACTCCCGCTGCCCTGCCGCCGCCATCCGATGAGTCGTTTGAGTTCGCCGCCACCGGGG
>NZ_JAKFFD010000218.1:0-3447 GCF_036675385.1 Pseudarthrobacter sp.
CTCCAGGAGCCAAAGCTTCTCCTCCAGAGTCCGGAACGGAACTTTCCCAGTCGATTTCGTCATGCCCAACCCCGCCTGCCTCTCGCAAAGACAATCTGTCTCACGACAGGCTGACAGAGAGGGTATTCGGGCGTCGCCAGGTCTTTTCCGTGTCCGTGGCGAATTTGCTCGTCGTAAAGGAAGCCCGCACCGGGCGCCTGACCCGGCGAGGCCGAGCGCGCGGCGTTCTGAAAGTTCTTCAGGCCAGCCGTTGACAGGATCCTACTAACGCGCGTAATCTAAATCACACGTCGCAGGTAACGCGCGTTAGTTAAAAGAATCCGGCCCGTCACCTGACGGGCCCCACGCAGAGGTCCCGGAGCATTCAATGGCGAACAGCACCCAACCCGCACCCGCTGCGGAGGCCGGCGCAGTCGTGGCAACGACGGCGGCGGTCCCCACAAACCGTGGCGTCACCATGGCGGACGTGGCCAAGCACGCCGGAGTGTCCCGTACCGCCGTTTCCTTCGTCCTCAGCAACCGGGAGAATGCCAGCGTCTCGCAGGAGACCAAGCATCGCATCCTCGAAGCGGTCCAGACGCTCGGTTACCGGCCCAATGCCGGCGCCCGGGCCCTGGCCTCCCAGCGAAGCGACTGGTACGGCATTGTCACCGAAATTGTCACGGCACCGTTCGCCGTCGACATCATCAAGGGCGCGCAGGACCAGGCCTGGTTGGACCGCCGGTTCCTGCTCATCGCCCCTTCAGACCAGGCCGATGCCGTAGGACCCAACCAGGGGATGGAGGATGCAGCATTTGAAAAGCTGCTGGAGCAGAGGGTGGAAGGGCTTCTGTATGCGGCCACCTTCCACCGGGGCGTGCATGTTCCGAAAAGCGCCAATGAGGTGCCCACTGTCCTGATCAACTGCTTCGATGCGGACGGGAAGCTGCCCTCGATCGTCCCGGACGAGCGTGCCGGCGGGCGCGTCGCCGTCGAACGTTTGCTCCAGGCCGGCCACTCCAGGATCGGTGTCATCAACCTGGATCCGAACATCCCCGCCGCCATCGGGCGTTTGGAGGGGTGCCGCGAAGCACTCGCCGGGGCAGGGCTGGAACTCGATCCTGATCTTGTAGTCCCGGGATACGCGACGGCGGACGGCGGCTACGAGGCAGCCTGCCAGATTCTTGACAAATATCCCGCCGGGGCAGGCAGGCCAACCGCACTGTTCTGCCTCAACGACCGGATGGCCATGGGCGCCTACGACGCCATCAAGGAGCGCGGGCTCGCCATCCCCCAAGACATCGCCGTGATCGGCTTCGACAACCAGGAACTCATTGCGGCCTACCTCAGGCCGAAACTGACCACGGTTGCGTTGCCCTTCGAGGAGATGGGTGCGCTGGGTGTCCAGACACTCGCAAGCCTTACAGCAGGACAGCCGATCATCGCCCATCAGCAAATGGTCGACTGTCCGCTGCTAGAACGCTTTTCAGTCTGACGGCAAATCATTACCTGAAAAGCAAACCCCAACCACACCTTCACCTTCAGCGATGAAGAGAGGAAAGAGATACCCATCATGACACAACAGCGATTCTTCAGGGCTGCCCGCATCACGGCGGCCAGCCTGGCCGTAGGGGCCCTACTGCTCACCGGCTGCTCAGCCAACCAGGGCACAACGGGAGCCACCGGCGCCTCGGCCGAGAGCGCATTCCTGACCATTCCCCGCGAGGACATGGGCACGTTTGTCCAGAACTTTAACCCCTTCGCACCCACGGTGAACCCGATGGTGCAGCAGTCGATCTACGAGTCCCTTCTGATCTTCAACCCGGCCAAGGGAGACACCGTGCCGTGGCTCGCCACGGAGTGGCAGGCGGCCGGCGACGGCAAGTCCATCACCTTCACCCTTCGCGACGGCGTGAAGTGGTCCGACGGGAAGCCGTTCGTCGCCGAGGACGTGGCCTACACGTTCGAACTGCAGAAGAAGATCAAGGGCGGCTATGAATACCTCGAAACGGTGACCGCCGAGGGCGCCAACAAGGTCACCTTCAGCTTCAACAAGCCCTGGTCGCCGGCCCTCTACGACCTGGGCCAGCTCACCATCCTGCCCAAGCACATCTGGTCCGCGCTTGCCGACCCTGGCAAGGACGCCAACGCCACGCCTGTGGGTACCGGCCCGTACACCGAGGTGGACAGCTTCCAGGCCCAGTCCTTCGTGCTGAAGAAGAACCCCAACTACTGGCAGCCGGAAAAGCAGAAGATCGCCGGCATCAAGATGCTTGCTTTCGCCGGGAACGACGGCGCCAACCTTGCCGCCGCGAACGGCGACGTCGACTGGGCGCCGCAGTACATTCCGAACATTGAAAAGACCTTCGTCTCAAAGGACAAGGAACACCGCCAGTACTGGTTCCCCGCCACGGGCGCGATGATCAACTGGCAACTCAACACCACCAAGGCACCCTTCAACGACGTTGACGTCCGCAAGGCACTCAGCATGGCTGTGGACCGCGACCAGGTGACCAAAATCGGCATGAGCGGCTACGCGAAGCCGGCCGACTGCACGGGCCTTTCCGGCAACTATGAAACGTGGAAGAACGCCGCCGTCAAGGACAACTGCACGTGGACCAAACTCGACGTGGACGCCGCGAACCAGCTGCTGGACAAGGCCGGCCTTGCCAAGGGAACCGACGGCAAGCGCACGCTGAAGGACGGCAAACCTTTCGAGTTCAAGATCTCCGTGGGCGCTTCTTCGTCCGACTGGCTCTCCGTGGCCAACGTGATTTCCCAGAACCTCGCCGAGGTCGGCGTGACCGCCAAGGTTGACTCCCCGGACTGGGCCGCGGTTGTAGCCGGCTACGAGACGGGCGACTTCGATTCGGGCATCGTCTGGAGCGCCAACGACCCCAGCCCGTACAAGTACTTCAACACCTCCATGGGCACGACAACGGTCAAGCCGGTGGGCACCAAAACCTTCGACAACTACCACCGCTTCGGGGACGCCAAGGCAGACGCGCTGCTCGCCGAGTTCGCCGCTGAGGCCGACGAGTCCAAGCAGCAGGACATCGCCGACAAACTCCAGGAAGAATACAACGACGTCGCACCCTTGGTGCCGCTGTTCTCCGGCCCGGAATGGGGCGCCTTCAACGACACGCGGTTCACCGGCTGGCCCACCCAGGACAATCCCTACGCGACCCTCTCGGTGAAGTCGCCCACCACGGTCCTGGTCCTGACGTCGCTGGAACCGCGCAAGTAACCATCTTTCTCGCGGCCCACCCGCCGCCACTTTGATCCGCACACCCGGCGCTGTTTCCGGCGCCGGGTGTGCTCCCAAACTTTCCGTAATTCCCGAATGGAGGGAAACCGTGCGCTTTATCCTGCGCCGCCTGGGTTTCTACCTGATTGCCTTCTGGGTGTCCATCACCCTGAATTTCCTGCTCCCGCGCTTTATGCCCGGCGACCCCGTCTCCCGGATGT
>NZ_JAKFFD010000016.1:0-3444 GCF_036675385.1 Pseudarthrobacter sp.
GTCCACCGATTCCAGTACCTGGGGTGACCTTAAGGGTGCAGGGGACCTGCAGATCACGGTGGTGGGGGATAAGCCGGTGGTGTTGGATGCTGCTGCAGGGAAGCTGTTCCTGCCGGGCGGTAAGCGGCTGCAGTTGGAGAATGCGCGGGATGCGAAGCTGCAGCAGGGCGGTCCGGCGAGTGATTTTGTGGCGGTTTCGACGCAGAAGGCGTTGTTGAAGCAGCCGCTGGACGGGTCAACGGCGAAGACGGTCACTTTTGATGGCGAGGGTGTGCCGGCGGCTCCGGTGCAGCTGGCCGGGTGTGTGCATGCGGCGTGGTCCGGGGCGAACAAGTATGTCCGGGACTGTGTCAATGATGCTGATGATAAGAACGTTGACGTGCCCAAGGCGAGTGCGTCGCCGTCGTACGTATTCCGGGTGAACCGGGACCTGGTGGTCCTGAACGACGTGAATTCGGGGAATGTGTGGCTGGTGAACCAGAACATGCAGCTCGTGAACAACTGGGACGACGTTGTTCCTCCGAAGAACGAATCCGATGAGCAGGACCAGGAATCGGCGGACAACAACACCATCAACGTCCTGCCGGACCGCAGCAAACCGAACCGGCCGCCGGAAACCAAACCGGACACCCTGGGCGTTCGTCCGGGGCGGACCACCATCCTCAGCGTCCTGGACAACGATTCCGATCCTGACGGCGACGTCCTGACCGCCGCCGTCGGCGATTCAGGGCCCAAAGCCGGAACGCTGGAAAGCATCTACGGCGGCACCGCGTTCCAGATCTCCGTTCCCGCGGACGCCAGGCCCGGCGCCGAGACGTTCAGTTACAACGCCGCCGACGGCCGGGGACTCTCAGCCGGCGGACAGGTCACGCTCAACGTGGTGGCAGCCGATGAAAACAAGCCGCCCGCATTCAAGCGCGGCGGAGACTCCACCACCATGCTGGTGGAGCAGGGCAAAACCGTCAGCCAGAACATCCTCACCGACTGGGTGGATCCCGACGGCGACGACCTCGTCCTGCTGGACGCCAAGGCAGACAACGACCAGGACCAGGTCAAGGTCCGCCGTGACGGACTGCTCACCTTCCAGGACTCCGGAGCCACCGCCGGCAAGAAAAACGTGGAAGTCACCATCTGGGACGGCCGGGCAACGGTCACCGGAAAAGTCGTGGTGAACGTCCAGCCGCCGGGCGCCCTGCCGCCGGTGGTCAACGCCGATCACGTCACTGCCGTGGTGGGCCAGGACCTGGTGATCGCGCCCCTGAAAAACGACGTCGATCCCAACGGCGGCGCCCTCCGCCTCGCGCAGGTGGAGGCCAACGGTCCTGCCGAACTGGGCCCCGTCACCGACGGCGGTACCTTCACGTTCCGCAGCACCACTCCCGGTCCCGTCTACCTGACCTATATCGCCAGCAACGGCCCGCAGAGCAGCCAGGGCCTGATCCGGGTTGATGTGGAGTCCGGCAAGGACGCCGGTGACCCCGTGGCGGTCCATGACGTTGCGCTGATGCCCACCGGAGGCAGTGTGCTGCTGGACCCGCTGGCCAACGACTCGGATCCTTCCGGCGGCGTGCTGGTGCTGCAGTCCGTGAAACTCCCGGACAACACCACGGCCTCGGTCAGCGTGATCGACCACAGCGTCCTGCGCATCACCGATGTGCTGGGCACCAAGGACCCGTTCCTTTTTGAATACACCATGTCCAACGGCAGGAAATCAGCCACCGGCAGCGTCTCCGTGGTCCCCGTCCCGGCCCCCGCCGTCGTCGAGGCCCCCCAGCCCAAACCCGACGAAGTGAACGTCAGGGTCAACGACGTCGTCACCATACCGGTGCTGGACAACGACACGCACCCGCAGGGCCTGGAACTGAGCGTGGACCCCGTCCTTCCGCAGTCCGTGGATGAACTGGACGGCAAGAGCTTCGTCTCGGAAAACACCCTGCGCTTCATCGCCGGGCCGCAGCCCAAGACGGTGCGCGCCATCTACAACGCGGTGGATCCGCAGGGGCAGAAGAGCGCCGCCGCCGTCACCATCCACATCCTTCCGCTGGAGGGGGCCGAGAATTCGAGGCCGCAGCCTCAGAATCTCACCGCCCGAGTGGTGGCCGCCGGAACAGTTCGCATTCCCGTCCCGCTGGACGGCATCGATCCCGACGGCGACTCCGTTCAGCTAACGGGTATCGACAGCACCCCGGCCATGGGAACCGCCACCGTGGGCAGCAACTTCATTGACTTCACCGCTGCCGGCGACGGCGCCGGGACTGATACGTTCCGCTACAAGGTGGTGGACCGCCAGGGCGCCGTCAACACCGGAACCGTGACGGTGGGCATCGCCCCCCGTGGCGAAACGAACCAGAACCCCACCCCCGTGGATGACGAAGTGAAGGTCCGGCCGGGACGGCAGATCGCCGTCGACGCCACCGGCAACGACACCGATCCCGACGGCGACATCATCCGTATCCTCACGGACGGTATCGAGGCCGACGACGCCCTCCAGGCCACCGTCAGCAAGACCAGCGGCCGCATCATCCTGACCGCTCCCGGCGCTGCCGGGACGGTCAACGTCCGGTACACCATCGCCGACGACCGCGACGCCACCGCCCAGGCCACCATCCGCGTGGTGGTGGACAATGAGGTCCCGCTCAAGGCGCCCATTGCCCGCGACGACCGGGTCACCTCCGCCCAGGCGATGGGCAAGACTGCCGTGGACGTGCCGGTCCTCAAGAACGATGAAGACCCCGACGGCGTCGGCGAGAACCTCAAGCTCAGCACCGAGTCCCTCACCGCCCGCCCGGGGCCTGACGGCACCATGATGGTAGACCTGACCGAACAGCCGCAGCTGATCCCATACACGGTCGAAGACGTGGACGGCCAAAAGTCCACAGCCATCATCTGGGCGCCGGGGCTGGGGCAGCAGGTTCCCACCCTCGCCAAAGACGAGGTTATTGAGGTCATCGCCGGACAATCCGTGAACGTTGACCTCAAGGAATGGGTCAAGGTCCGGGAGGGACGCTCACCGCGCCTGACGCAGACTGACCGGATCAAGCTCATCGGTTCGGACGGCGGCAACCCGGTATCCGGTGACGGAACGGCGCTGAAGTACACCGCCGGCGTCGACTACGTTGGCCCGGGCTCGCTGAGCTTTGAGGTTACCGACGGCACCGGGCCGGATGATCCTGCAGGGCTGAAGTCCACCCTGAGCATCCGCACCAAAGTGCTGCCCGACCCCAACCGCAACAACCCGCCGGAACTCCTGGGCGCGAACGTTGAAGTGCCGAAGGGCGAGTCTGCGGACCTGGACCTGAGCCGGTTGACCTCCGACCCGGACAGGGATGACCTGGACAACATGAAGTACGAACTGGTGGGTGGCAGCCCGGCCAGCTTTAATGCCCGGATAGACGGCAAGATCCTCAAGACATCCGTGGATGGCGCCACTGCCACCGGCACCAC
>NZ_JAKFFD010000062.1:0-16060 GCF_036675385.1 Pseudarthrobacter sp.
CCGGTGAGGGTGACCCAGACGCTGTAGAGCCAGCCGGTGCCGACGGCGATCGCGACCAGGACCATCATGTCCAGGGTGCGGGCCTTCAGCGCCCGGTAGGCTCCGTCGAAGAAGATCCAGACGGAGTAGAAGATGACCGGCAGGGACAGTGCCAGGGCCATGACATCGTCGCGGAGCCCGAACGGCGTCGGGGCGGTGAAGCCGAGCATGTCCCGGCCCATCGGTGACCAGAGCGTCACGCCGATCGACAAGATCGCGGCGACCAGGAACCGGTTGCGCATGTCCTTGACCATGTCATCCATCGACATTCCGGCGTGGTGTCCGCCGTGGCCCATCATGTCCTGCGGCGTCCGGGGCATCTCAGCGTGCGGGCCCGGGCCGTGGCCGGAATGGCTGTCCGCCGGCGGATGGGCATGCCCGGCACGGGGTTCCGCCGTTTCCGGCGCCTGTCCCGGGTGCATTCCCTGGTGATCAGGCTCCATCGGGTGCACATGCTCCATCGTATGCGCGGTCCCGGCGGGGTGGACGTGTCCCGACGGCGGATGGCCGGCGCCGTCATGGCTCATTCCGGAGGTGCGCACGGCTTCTTCCATCGGGTAGCAGACGTGGTCCGGAACTGATTCGCCCCGGCAGTGGTACCCGCAGTCCCGGATCCACCGGGAGATCTGCTCCACGGAGGTCACGGCCGGGTCAAAACTCACGGTCGCGGTCTGGGCGACCGCGTTCGCGTCGACGGCGGCGACTCCTGGCCGCTGCCGCAGCACGTGTTCCACGACTGCTTTGGAGGTGGCCCAGTGCAGGCCACGCACTTCCACGACAGTGCTCTTCAGAGGCGTGCTCACTGCTCCCGCGGCGGGCTTCGGACCGGCAGTCATGGTGTGTCCTTTCGCAGGGGTGTCTGAGGAGGACAGCGGCGCGGTTCACCCGCTGTCGGACCTTCACTGCGTAGAGGCTCCCGCCCGCGACGACGATTTCCGGTTACCCCGAACGTATACCCCTAGGGGGTATACGTCAAGTGGGTGCACCAGGGCTTTTCACCGTTCTCCGTGGGCGCGTCGGAGGACGGTGAGGCGGGCGGTGTATTCGCTCTCGTCGATTTCGCCGCGGGCAAACCGTTCGGCGAGCAGATTCTCCGCGATGCCCGGTCCCGGGGCGCCGCCCTCGTACCGGCGGCCTCCGGCTCCCATGGTGCGGGCGAAGAGGATGATGGCGGTGATGACGGCGCCCCAGAACAGGACGAAGCTCACCCCCATCAGAATGTAGCCCCAGACACCCATGTTCCCGTCCCAATACATCATCGCCGTTTCCTCCCCGCGCGCAGATGTACGCGCGCCTCTGCGTTCACTATCGTCCCGGCCGGTGCGCGGCGTCAGAGTCTTTGGTCCCCGCCCTTCCATGTCCTGCGGCGGGGTTGGCGGAGCACAATCCAGGGGGAGGCCAGGACCAGGCCGGTGGCGGTAGCTCGCCGGGAGGAACAGGGAGACGTCGATGCCAATGACGGGCACGAGCAGCGTCCAGGCAGTCAGGAGGTCCAGGCGGGGGTGCACGGCTTCTGTGAACCAGGCCAGGAACGCTGCCGCCGTCAGGACGAGGGAGAGGAAGAGCAGGAATGTGATGAACTGAGGGGTCCAGTTGATCGCCTGTACCGGCGGCGAGCAGGACCAGCCAGGCACCTGAACCGGCGCCGCTGCTGAGTCCGACCACTAGCAGGCCGACGAATCCGGCGATGATCCCGAGCAGCGTCCGTGCCAACAAACATTGCGCGAAAGCAACCGCGGTATAGGCTGGAAGTTCTGTACGATGTTCACGGCGACGGCAAGGCGTGGCTCCAGGCTCCTGCGCAAGTATCGCGCCTCAAACTGTCGAAGGATGCCCGATGACGGTTCTCGACCCTGCCAGGTCCGGTCAGTTCCGCACGGCAGCCCAACACGCTTCGCGCCGGGTGCCTATCGCGCAACGCGACGAGCTGGCCAGCCACGTCCTGGACGCCATGCGTGGCCAACACTACGAAAGTGCTGCAGCGGTCGCGGTCCTCGATGGTGACCAGCTGCTCGGCCTGGTCACCATCGAGCGGCTGCTCGCCGCCCAACCCACCACTCCGATTAGCCTGCTGATGGACGCCAACCCTCCCGTTGTCGCGTCCTCAACCGTTCAGGAGCAGGCGGCTTGGAAAGCCGTCCACCACAACGAGCCCACCCTCGCCGTCATTGACGAGGGTCGGTTCGTCGGTCTCGTACCCGCCACCGCCCTTCTTGAGGTGCTGTTGACAGAACATGACGAGGACTTGGTCCGTCTGGGCGGATTCCTGCGATCTGCATCACCTGCTCAGATGACCACGGTGGAGCCGGTGCTGCGTCGCCTTTGGCATCGCCTCCCATGGCTGGGTGTTGGGCTCGTCGGCGCGTTGCTGGCGGCCGGGATCGTGGGCAACTTTGAAGCCGATCTGGCTGAGCATGTCCTCATCGCTTTCTTCGTCCCCGGCGTGGTCTATCTCGCCGACGCGATCGGAACGCAGACGGAAGCGCTCGTCATTCGTGGCCTTTCGCTTGGGATAGGCGTGCGGCGCATCGTCGGGCGCGAGATCGCCACCGGTGCGCTTCTGGGTCTGATCCTCGGAGGGGTGTCACTGCTCCTTGTGGGATCAATCTGGCGGGACTGGCATGTCGCGTTGGCCGTCGCGCTCTCACTGCTGGCTGCGGCTTCGATCGCTACCGTCATTGCCCTGGTTTTGCCCTGGGGGATCAGCAAACTGGGCAAGGACCCGGCCTTCGGCTCCGGGCCCCTCGCCACGGTGACACAGGACCTCCTGACCGTGATGATCTACCTCACTACCGCCTCAGCCCTCGTGGTCTGACGTCCCGCCGCTGCGATCGTCTCGTGCCATGGCGCCTCTGCCGGGCGGTCTGTCCGCACAGGACTCATGCTGTTCCGGCCCCGCTACTCGCCTCTTTGGATGCCCGGAAGCGTGGTGTCGTCGGTTATCCGAGCAGGAAGGGGTCCACCGCGCAGATCGCGGACCGGATAGCCGAAATCTTGCGGCGTTCGGGAAACGACGTGGACGTAAGCCCGGCCCTCGTCGGTTCCCATCCTATTGAGGTGTTGCGGTCGGTCGAGGAAGTCCAGTAGTCCGGCGCGGGTAGGCGAGGCTGGCGCCGACAACAACGGCGACCATCGCCATCGGAACCAAGCCGCTCGTGTCCCCGCTCACGACGATCAGCACCATCGCGGCGATGAAGCCCGATCCCATCAGCAATGGAGAAGACCAGTGCCGGTAGGGTCAAGAACAACCCCTTCTTGTTCCCGCGCAGGGCGAGCACCCCGATGATAATCCTGCCCGGCAGGACCACGGACAGGTCGATGACATGGATGGGGTTCATTGTCAGCCCAGCTATTTCCAGGCTCGACGGTGCCTGCCCCGAAAGGGTAGCTGGAACTAGTTCGCTCAACCACAACAGGGCGAAGAGCCTGCCGGTGACGATCAGGACCCACCCGGCGAAAACGCGGGCCCAGAGCTGCGTCGCTCTAAGGGAGCCAGCGCGCATCCTGATCGCACTCACGAGCCTACCGAGCACTCCCAGCTAGTCCCTGCAGAGGGTTCCATGTGATCGCGCGCGCGAGCGAGTGGATGCCGCGCCCGGCGCCTCTCGTTGAAGGTTCGCCGGTGTTAGTCTCTTGCCATGCGCGCAAAATTCACGCTTCGGTGGATCGTCGCGGTGACGATCGGCGAGGCGACGGGGTTCGCCGTCACTGCGGGCGCGGGGATCCTCACGATCGTCATGGGGATCGGGGCCCCGTGGAGCCTGATCCTCGTGGTGGCAGCCGGTGCGATCGAGGGTGCGGCCCTGGCGACCGGACAGTATCTCGCGATGGAACAGAACCGACCGCGAAGGGGCTTGTGGCTCGGCGCGACGGCAGTCGCGGCATCCGTTGCCTGGCTGCTCGGCATGCTGCCGAACACGATCGGGCTTCGCATCGATTCCTTCGGTACCATCGCGTTGCTGGTTGTCGGGGCGCTCGTGCTGCTCGGCAGCATCCCGTTCGCCCAGTGGCTGGCCATGCGACGGCCGGGCACGTTCCGCTGGGTGCCGATCAACATGGGCGCCTGGCTCGTTGCGATCCTGTGGACGGCTGCGCCGTCGCCCTTCATCGACGAGGGGAGCCCGATCCCGCTCGTCGCAGCACTCTACGTCCTCGCTGGCTTCCTCATGGCTGTCACGATCGCTGCGCTGACGGCCCCCACGGCCAGGTCGTTTTTCGGCCGATAGCCGCGCTCGTGTGCCCGCGGTCGAAGAGCCCCCATCGCGAAGCCCGCAACCGCGGTCCAGAACGCCGCCGAAGCTCGCCGGAGGAGCAGGAGCACAAAAGCGAGCAGCCGGGTTCCCCCGACCACGACGAGGAGGATGATACAGCGATTCCCGTAGCGACAGAGTGCTGCGGCGTCCGGACTGTCGCTCGTGGCATGTCAGGCCGGGGATCTCACGGCTATTGTCGTAACATGCACCCCGTGACGCAAAGGCTTGCCCCGGTCGACGAGGCGAACCTGGTGCTCGATCACGTCGGCCAGGTCAACGTGTTCCTCGTCGCCGGTCTGCTCGCGCCGGGCGGTTTCCTGGCTCCGGATGGCACCACGGATATGGCCGAGCTGCGGGCGGCTCTCCGCGAGCGGATCGCGGCGCTGCCGGCGCTGTGCAGAAGAGCTGTCCTGGTGGGTCGTCGACACCACTGGATCGACACCGCGCCCGACCTCGAGCACCACATCCGCCTCGTGGAGCCCGTCGATGGTCTTGCGGGTCTCGAGCACAAATGCGCCGAGCTCATGAGTCAGCCGCTCGGGTTGGATCGTCCGCTGTGGGAGATCCTGGTGGTGCCGAGTGCGACGGCGGGAGAGCTCGGAGTCGTGCTGCGCATCCATCATGCGGTCGCCGACGGGATGGCGGCGGTGGCGATCGTGCAGCAGCTCTTCGATGCGGGGGAGCCGCGGGAGGCACCGGCGATGGCACGCCGTGTGCGGGTGCTGACGGAGGCGCCGAGTCGAACGCTGTGGCAGACCGTGCGTCGGTTGCGTGTCGGTCTGCACCGCATCCGCAAGACATTGCGGGGTCGTGACATCGGCGCCACGGTGCTGCTGGGTGAACGCAGCGCGCACCGCGGGGTCGTCTTTCTGCGTACCGACATCGAGGCGCTCGAGACAGCGGTGCGCACGCAGGGTGCCACGGTGAACGATGCCCTGCTCGCTGCTGCGGCGTCCGGCTTCCGAGCCGCCCTGACGGCAGCCGGTGAGCCGATTCCCGCCCGGCTGATGGTATCGGTGCCGGTGGCGCTGCGGCGACGCGGGACCGCGGGGAACCAAGTGGGGGTCATGCTCGTGGGGCTGCCGCTCCGCGAGCCCGACCCCGGTGAGCGCTTGCGGCTCATCGCCGCGCAGACCCGCGAGGAGAAGGCCCGGGCGAGGGACCAGGGCACGCTCGAGTTCATGCGCGGCCCGATCGGCGCGCGCATCCTGGACCGCGTTGCTCGGCGGCAGCATCTCGTCGCCGGGATCGTCACCAACGTGCCGGGCCCCGAAGGCGCTTTCCGCCTCGCGGGGGCTCCGGTCGTCTCGCTCTGGCCGGTTGGGGTGCTCGCCGGCAACGTACGGTTCGGTGTCGCGGCTGTCTCGTACACCGGCAACCTGTTCTGCGGCATCCACTTCGACGCGACGAATGTGCCGGGCGCCGCGTTCGCGCGCGCCATGGGCGAGGAGATGGCGCGCCTCGGCGCGTGAGCCTCAGTGGTGGGATAGGAGTCTCGCGAGCTCCGCTCCCCAGCGTCGCGCGCGTTCCAGTTCCCCGTCGGCGACCGGGCCTGCATAACCGTGCACGCCGAACGTCTCGGGCTTCGCGACCGGCCGGAATCCAAGCCCGACAAGCCGTTTCATGGCCTTCTTCGCCGCCGACCCCGGGAGCCGAGGACTGACGACCCGCGTATCGAACGTCGCCACGGGAACTGCGCGACCCGGCGAGGTGTGCGCTTCGATCCACTCGCGGATGCCTCGTGCCGGGACGTGCTCGGCACCCTGTTGCTTCGCCGACTCGCGTGTCGACCCGGTCGACATGGAGAACGCGTGGGTCGGTCCGCCGACCACGAGAAGATCAACGTCGGAGTCCAGCGCGCTCGGCGCCGACGCCGCGTCCACTACGTCAGTGCGTTCGCCACCGATTCCGGCGGCGATCTCACGCGCGAGCTGCTCCGTGTTTCCCCAGAGCGATTCGAAGACTACTACTGCACGCATGATGCTCCTCCCTCTCCTTTGCCGACAGTGTAGTGCCGCCCACGCCACGGCGCACCCCGAAAGGCGATCCACAGAGTCCGGTATGGTCACGACCAGACAATGCCACATCGCGAAACGGAGAGATCGGAAGAGATGCCAGCCCGTCGTCGCCGGTCTGGAAAACGACATCGACGAGATCGAGGACGAGCTGTTCGGCGCCGGCCCGGACGTGGCCCGCGCTTCAGGACATCGATCTTCGAGCAGAACCGGCAACTATCACCATTTTCGGAAGTGTAGTCATGGAAAAGGGCCGCGGCGCCTACCGGCAAGACCGTCCGAAGACCAGAGCCGGCTTCTCCACCATGAAGGTGCCTCCATTTGCCGCGCAAACCCTCCGACGCAGGCATGCAGCCGAACAGCCCATGCCCGAAGACATGTTGTTCCCGTCCTCCGCAGGAACCGTTCGCAGCCCACATAACTTCCGCAGCCAATGGCGGGACTCCCACGCTGGATCCCCTATGAATGGGTAACCCCGCATGTCTTCCGTAAATCCGTTGCCACTCTCATCGACTAGGAATACAGTTCCACACAAGCTGCCGCCCAGTTGAGTCATTCCGGAACCGCAGTCACGGAGAAGCATTAGATCGCAACGGCAACCGAATCGCCGGATCTCACTAAGGCACTCCAAGAGTCTGGCAAAGAGCCACCGCCTCATCCGGAACGAAAGTCCGTGTGAACGCTGGAACTCTTCCCAAAGCGTGTGGTTTCCGTGTGGTTGGCCCGAAAACTGGCAAGAGAAAAGCCCTCCAACCCAACGTTTCCGCAGGTCAGAAGGCTTTTGCAGTGGAGCTAAGGAGATTCGAACTCCTGACCTCTTCGATGCGAACGAAGCGCTCTACCAACTGAGCTATAGCCCCGGAACAGTCCGTGTCCCCGGGAAGGAACGGCGGTACCGGTGACCTTAGGCTACAAATTTTCGTCCCGCATTGCGAATTGACACTCCGCGCCCGGACTAATGGGCGGTTGGGTCTGCTCCGGGCGAACCCGGTCGGGTATCAGGCGCGGCGGCGCTGCAGGACGTCGTCGAGGTTGCTTAGGGCGCTCTGCGCCTTGGTGAGGGGCTTGGCGGCGGGCGCGCCGGGCGTGGTTGCGGGAGCGCCCTGCTTCAGGGACGGTTTACCGACGGCTTTGGGTGCCTCGGGAAGGTCAAGCGGCTGGGGCGCCGGACGCTCGGCCTTGGCGGCCTCAACGTACACCGGCTTTGGCACGTCCACCGGTTCCCAGGTTGTGACGGCCGGCGCCAGCGAAGCGGCGGCGGCGCTGGCATCTCCGGCGGCTACCGCAACAGCCAGTGCGGCTTCCCGGAGCTCCATCGCGGTAAGGGGCTTTGGCTTCGGCTTGGCCTGGTGGGCCTCTGCATCAAAGAGACGGCTTTCCGGCCGGGCGGCGGGACGCACTGCGGTGTCTGCGGCCGCCGCTCCCTGACGCCGGGCGGGGGCGCTCATCGCTGAGCGGAAAGCTGCGTTCACTTTGGCTTTGCGGTCACGCACAGCCAGGAAACGCAGCAGGAAAACGGCTGCAATGGTGGTGGCAAGGCCCGTGACCGGCAGCAGCGCGCTGCCGATTCCGAACGGCAGGAGAACACCCGAAACAAACGCGGTCAAGAACGCCAGGACACCAACGAGGGCGATCCCTGTCCTGCCATAGCGGATCCGGAACGCGCCGCGCGTCGTCGCGTTGCCGGACGTTTCCGTGGCGGTTTCGGGGCTCTTCCTGATCTCCATGGCTTTCTCCTGCTGGGCGGCGATGTTCAATACCGTCCCGGCTCTCGGGTCCGATGATTCAATGGCTGGTACTTCCGCCAGGAAGTCACCAGCGGCCTGGGCCTGGTGCCGGCGGTTCCGCAGAACGTAGGGCGCAACCCATACGATCCAGAGCACAACGGCAACCACAAGGATCACTGAGCTGCTTAGGGGGAAGTCCACAATCAAAACCGTATGAGCATTAGGGCAGCCGCCCCCGCATTAGCAACGGTGTGTCGCCGGCAACGTGGCAATTCACTGGATTTATGACCGTGGAAGTGCCCATGCAGGGTTCAGGTCCGGCGGGTCAGGACCGGGACGCGAGCCACGGGGCGAGCAGTCCCTCCGGGACCTCGTCAGCGGTCAGCGCGAAGGACCTGTGGTCCGCCCACTCCCCGTTGATGTGAAGGAAGCGCGGACGGTAGCCTTCGTCACGGAATCCCAGCTTCTCAACCACGCGCAGGCTGGGGCCATTCTCGGGCCGGATGTTGATCTCCATACGGTGCAGGCCGAGGGCCTGGAAGCAATGGTCTGTAGCCATGGCCACCGCCGTGGGTGCGATGCCGTGACCCGCGCGCGCCTGGTCAACCCAGTACCCCAGCGTGGCCATCATGGCCGAACCCCACACAATCGAGGACACGGTCAGCTGGCCAACAATGACCGGGGCAGCCAACCTGGGTGTGCGCTCAGTGATGAGGAACGGCAGGGCCGTCCCCTGGGCGGCCTGGATTTTCAAGGACCGCACCATCTGCCGGTAGTCAGGCAGCGCACCGCCTGGTGCCGGGTTGGATGCTTCCCAGGGCGCCAGCCACTCGCTGTTGCGCCCACGGACCTCGGTCCATTCCTTCTTGTCCCGGTACCGGATGGGGCGCAGGATCAGGTCGCCGCATTCGAGTGTCACGGGCCAGATGGATCCGGGGCGCACGGCAGTTATTTAGCGAGGCCGGCCGCGAAGCCCGGCAGCCACTCCCGCAGCCCGGGGCCAAGGTCGTCGCTGTCGATGGCGAGCTGGACGCAGGCCTTGAGGTAGCTGAGCTTGTCACCGGTGTCGTAGCGGCGGCCGCGGAAGACCACGCCGTAAACCCCGTAGCCATCACCATCGCCGGCTGCCAGCTCCTGCAGGGCATCGGTCAGCTGGATTTCCCCGCCCCGGCCCGGGCCGGTGTGCTCGAGCACGTCAAAAACTGCCGGGTGGAGCACGTAGCGGCCAATGACTGCCAGGTTTGAGGGCGCCTCATCCACGCTGGGCTTTTCGACGAGCTTGTTGATCCTGACGTAGCCTTCACCGTCGATCTCCTGCACATCGGCGCAACCATAGGCACTGATCTGGGAGGGTTCCACCTCGATGAGGGCCACCACGGATCCGCCGGTCTTGGACTGGACTTCGATCATGGTGCTGAGGAGTTCGTCCCGGGCATCGATCAGGTCATCGCCGAGGAGGACGGCAAACGGTTCGTTGCCGACGTGCTGCTTTGCACGCAGTACCGCGTGGCCCAGGCCGTTGGGGTCACCCTGGCGGACGTAGTGGATGTCACCGAGGTTGCTGGCTGCCTGGATGGACTCAAGTTTGGCCAGGTCGCCCTTGGCTTCCAGCGTGTCCTCCAACGAAGGAACCCTGTCGAAGTGGTCCTCCAGGGCACGCTTATTGCGTCCCGTGATCATCAGGATGTCGTTAAGGCCAACGTTGACAGCCTCTTCAACCACGTACTGGATGGCAGGCTTGTCCACCACCGGGAGCATTTCCTTGGGCATGGCTTTTGTGGCCGGCAGGAACCTGGTGCCGAGGCCGGCAGCTGGAATAACGGCCTTGCGTACTGTCTGCTGAGTGGTAGTCACTGGACTAATCTAACGGAGGGGCTGACCATTCAGTAATTGGTGGTGGCTCCTGAGCCAGCGCGGCGCAGACGCTGCAACGGCCACCCGAACGGCAACGAAGGAGCGGCATGCCCCAAGGCAGCAGTGAAGCCAAGGCGGACATCCGCGCACAGCATCGTGCGCGCCGCGCCGCGACGGACCCCACGCAACGCGACGCGGCAGGCGCCGCCCTGGCGGTCCACGGCACTGCTTGGGCTGAACAGCTCACCGGTGGGACGCCGTCGACCTTTTGCGCCTATCTGGGCGTGGCCCCGGAGCCGCCCACGCTGCCCCTGATCATCGAACTCCACCGGCATGGCCACAGGGTCCTGCTCCCTGTCTGCGAGCCCGGCCGCCGGCTGAGCTGGACCTACTGGACTCCCGGCGTCGAGTTTGTCCGCAGCCGCTACGCCCCCGTGCTGGAACCGGCCGGACCGCGTCATGGCCTCGGCATCATGGCCTCCGTTGCTGCACTCTTCGTCCCCGCTACGGCCGTGGACAAGGACGGCAACCGCATAGGCCAGGGCGGCGGCTACTACGACGTCCTGTTGGGCTCCCTCGCCGGGAACGGCCTTGAGATCCCGTTTGCGGCCATCGTCTTCGATTCCGAACTGCTCCCGGCCGGAAGCATTCCCGCCGAAGACTTTGACCGGAGGGTTCCGGCCGCGCTCACGCCCTCAGGTTTGATCCGGCTGCCGGACCCGGCCTGACGGAAGGCTGCTTTCCGGGGGTGATAGAATTGGCACTCAGGCCCTACGACTGCTAATGGACGGTTTCCGCTCAGCGCAGCACAGGACCTCTCGTTTGCCCCCGAGGAGGATCACCAGTGCCCACTTATGCTTACGCCTGCAAGGATTGCGGCCACGCCTTCGACGTTTTCCAGTCGTTTACCGACAGCACCCTGACTTCATGCCCGGAGTGCCAGGGCGCCTTGCGCAAGAAGTTCAACAGCGTGGGCGTGGTCTTCAAGGGCTCCGGTTTCTACCGGACCGACTCCCGGGATGCCAAGGGAAGCACCGTTTCGGCTGCCCCCTCCGCCCCCGCGGCCGCACCGGCGCCGGCACCTGCCACGGTTGCCGCTGCCGCCAGCTGACCTCCCGCCAAAAAAGACGTACGACGTCGGCAGCACGGTTTTCCACATAGCCACCTTTGCTTCTGTCGGGCTCGGTTGCCGGAACGTAGCGTGGTTCCCATGCCCGCTACCCTCTTTCGTTCCAGCCGTGGATCCGCCCCGCCGGGACGCCCTGCCCGCCGTCCGCTCCCGTCAGCACGACCCCGGGGAGCGGGTGGCCACAGGCTGTTGTCCTGGCTGGGCCGGAACCGGCGCCTCGCAATAGCGCTCCTGCTCTGCCTTGCTGCCGGGATCACGGTCCATCAGCTCACTCCCCCGCCCGCCGATACGGTCTCGGTGTTGGCGGCGGCGCGGGATCTCCCCGCAGGCACGGCCTTGACAGCCACGGACCTGACGGCCACGAAAATCCCGCCGGGGATGCTCACTGCCGGGTCCATGTCCGACACCGGTGACGCCGCGGGAAAGCAACTGGCAGCCCCATTGCGGAAGGGCCAACTGGTGACAGACTCCCTGCTGCTGGGTCCCGGCCTCCTGACCGGAACGCCACCGGGCTCCGCAGCCGTGCCCTTGAGGATGGCCGATCCCTCCTCCATCCAGCTCGTATCGCCCGGGCAACTGGTCAACGTGGTGCTGACCGGGGCGAACGGCTACGACCAGCATTCCCCCTCGGAGGTGCTGGCTTCATCCGTTCCCGTCCTGTGGACGTCAGGGCAAGGCGGCAAGACGGGTCAGTGGTTGGGCACCGGCGAGACCGACGGGCTGATCGTCGTGGCAGCAGCCCCGGAGCAGGCTGCCCGGCTGGCGGGAGCCTCCACTCAGGGCAAGCTGTTTTTCGTCCTGGTGGGACCCGAGGGCGGGGCCGGGTGACGCCGCTGCAGCCTGGAGGTCAGCCCCAGTGCGGCGGCTTGTTTTCCTTCAGCCATGCGTCGTGATCGTTGTCGGGGCCATCGCCCCAGCGCTTCGGGTCATCCTCCGCAGCCTTGTTGGGCAGGATGCCAGCTGTCCCAGGCAGCTGGCGCTCCGGCACAGCCGCGTTCCCGTTTCGTGCGTCGTCCGCCTGGTCGTTACCGTGTGTATCTGCCTGGTCGGCGTTCCGTGGGGTCACAACAACCGCCTCCTCACTGGCCAGGCGTCCGGCCTGGTCGTCGTTCCTGTCGTTTCCTTCGCTCGCAAGCGCGAGCGGGTCCATGTCCTCGTCAAAGAATCCGCCCGAAGCCGCGCCCCGTCCGGGCGGCAGAATATTCTCAAGGCCCAGGTAACCCGCGATCCGGTCCGCGCAGGCGGACGGGTCCGTGAAGACTTCGATGGTCCACAGCGGCATGTACCGCCAGCCCATCCGTTCCAGCAGCTGCGGACGGAGCCGGCTCCGCTCACGGACACTCATGATGCGGTATTGCTCCGTGCCATCCGATTCGATGGCCACCGGCCGCGGAATCTCGGCGTCGTCCTGCCCCATGGTGCTGAGCGGGTCTGCTGCGGCCACCACGTCAATCACGCCGTCGTACTGGTGCCAGACGCGGGCACCGCGGGCACGCAGCCGGTCACCAAGATCGGCGACGAGGGGATCGGCCCCAAGCGCCTGCTCACTGGCGGCGGCACGCGAGGCCGGAGTTCCGAGATCGGTCTTTCCCGCAATCTCACGGTTCAGGAGCTCGTAGAAGTCCACCGCGCCGTAGGACAGCCGCGTGTGATCGAGGTCTTCGGGCTGGAAACACGTCAGGACGTGGAGTGAACGCCGTGCACGTGTCATCGCCAAAGCGAATTTTTCCCGCCCGCCCTCAGCGGACAGGGGTCCGAAATTGTGCAGCGCCCGGCCGTGCGGAGTGCGGCCGAAACCGGGTGAGAAGATCACGTGGTCACGGACCAGGCCCTGCGCCCTCTCAAGGTCAACCACCCGGAACGACTCGGATCCTGCGCTGAAGAAGCTGGCCAGGCCCGGGTGGTTCGGGAGCTGAAGACGGATGGACTCACCGATCCGGGCAGCATGGCGAAGGCTGGCGGTGACCACTGCCAGCGATGTGCGCGGCCGTGTCCGGGCGTGCTCAAAGACCAGCTGCACCACCCGGTTAACCTCGGCCACTACGGATTCGACGCCTTCGTGGTCGGCACTGGGCAGTCCGGTGCCGTCGGGAAGGTACTCCACCAGCAGCGCCCTGTCCAAGCCCGTGGCGGACTGTCCCTCGGGGAGCCTGCGGAGGGCGCCGTCGTAAGAGTTCTTGCTCAGCTGCAGGACCAGGTCCTCGTCAACCGCGCGGTAGACAAAATTCAGCCGCCAGACAGGCAGGATGGCAGACAGCGCCGAGAACGCGCTTTCGACGCGCTGGTGGGCCGCTTCACCGGCGGCCAGCCGCTCAACACCCACCGTGAACGTCCGGGGGCTGGCAATCTTGGCATCACCGAAAGCAATGACCTGCCTGGCGCGGGCGATGGCGGGCAGGACGGCCTGCAGCGACGTCGCTTCGGCGTCCAGGATGACCACGGCGTCGAAGCGCTGTTCCGCCGGCAGGAGCCCGGTCATGAGGTACGGGCTGACCGACCAGACCGGCACCAGCATGGGGACCAGCTCGGCTGCCTGGGCCGTCAGCGCGGCGAGGGTAACCCGGCCGTCCTTGAGCAGGCTCCTGAGGAGTTGGGCCTGGCGCGGATGTTCCGCAAGCGCGGCACGCCACCGTTCGGACAGTTCCCAGCGCAGGCGCGCCGCGCCGCTGGCAATATGGGCGTTGTCCGCGAGCCGGTATTCGGCCTCAAGCTGCCGGAGTGCGTCCCCGTCAGACATAGCCAGGTAATCGTCCCCGCTGATCATCGCTTCCAGCGCGGACTGCCACCAGGCCAGTTCAAGCTCGGCTGCGACGGACTCTGCGGGAACCTCCCGCTCCGCAAGATCGGCGAGGAGCTCCCCCAGGCCGTGCTCGCGCATGTTTTCTACAAGCAGGGTGCGCTCGGGCAGCGTTTTCAGCGTGTGGGTGTCGGCCACGAGCCGCTCCAGCCGCTCCATGAGTTCCTCATAGCGGGCCGTGGCCAGCGAACCGCCGGCCTGCGTGTACCGGAGGGCTTCCCCCAACTGGGTCAGCTCCCGGTCCAGGGACCTGTACATCACGTTCATCTCGGCAAGGCCCGAGGGGACGGCCGGATGGCGCTGCGAGGTGGCGTAGCCTGACCAGAGGGCACGCTGGTCCTGCACCAGCACCAGCGAGCTGTGGAGATCGGTGATGTGGACGCCCGGACGGACGTACTCCTTCGCGACGCGGCGCAGGCGGGAACGTTGCATCGAGGCCATGTCGACATTCCGCTCCCGGCGCCAGGCGGAGGACGCCGTGGCGGAGATGAGATCGTTGACCGGCCTGTCGAAGATGTCAGGTGTGAACTTGTCGAGGCTTTCGCGGACAGCCATGAGGAGCTCGAGCTGCTCCCCCCACTCCGAGAAGGACGTGCCAAGCCGGATTTCGGCGTGTTCGGCCACGCTGTTCATCCGGTCGCGCAGGACAGGCAGGTTCTTGGCCACTGACCGGGCGAGTTCCTGGGCCTCCTCGGTCTCCTTGCGGGTGAGCAGCCGGGCGCCGTGCCACGGGCTGGTAGTGGAGGCGCGGCTGAAGCTGCCAAGCTCGGCAGCGCGGCGAAGCCTGCCGGCGAGCTCGTTGCGGTCGCGGATGCTGTCCAGCACACTGCGCTTGAGCCGCACGGTGGTGGCGGGGGCGGGGTGGATGGAGGTCAGCTCGGCTAGTGACTGCATGGCCTGATACGGCGAGCAGCCCCAGCGCTGGCGCACGTTATGCAGGGACGCCACGTGGTCCATCAAGGCGTGCCGGTGCTCGGTGAGGGTCCGGTGGAGGTTCCCCAGCTGCGGTTCAAGTGACTTTTCGTTCCGTACGATAGCCCGCACCAGCTGGGCCTTGAGCTGCTGTGGTGTGGCTGTGCCGGAGAGCTGGAACAGGATGGATTCAAGTCCCAGCGATTCCAGTTGTGCCGATACTTCATTCAGGCTGGCCCGGCGGTCACCCACCACCAGGACCGACCGCCCGGCGTCCACCAGTGCACCGATGGTGTTGATGGCCGTCTGGGTCTGTCCCGTGCCCGGCGGGCTGCTGACCACCAGCGAGTCTCCTGCGCGGGCGGCATCAATGACGTACTGCTGGTCCGGATCGGCGTCGAGGAGGAGGAGTTCGTCGTCCGGGTGGCGCGCGTCCACGCTCGGGAAGCGGGAGGGGTCCGGCGCGGGTACATCAATGACTTCACCGCTGGCCGCCTTGGCCAGGGCGGCGACCAGCGGGTTGCCCTCGTTGATCCAGGGATCGTCCAGGTTGCCGGAGAGGTCCGCAAACGTGGACACCAGCAGATTGTGCTGGGCTTCGGCGCCATGGATGGGCCGGATGAGGGTTGCGAGCCTATCCAGGACAGGCTGGGGATCGAAGCGTGCGGTGCTGTACGCGAGGCGTGTCACGGCGTTGACGTCAAAAACAATGCCATGGATGGTCTTCAGGTGCCGGACCAGGGCCGGGTTGATGTTGGCCTGCTCGGTGAGCTGCAGTTCGTAGTCGTCCTCACCCGGGCGGACCGTGAGCGAGATTGCGGTGAGCATCACCGGCGCGGAAACCCGCTGGGGTTTGCCGCCAACAGCGGAGGTCCACACAACGGTGCCTGCGGAAAGGTAACCGGCATCTATGCCACGGTCATTACCGAGTTCGAAGATTTTCGAGCGGATGTTCCGCGATGCCCGGGCCGCAACGACGTACTGCTGGTGGTCGCGGATGAGTGTGGACAACCGTGTGCGGCGGCCGGCCATGAGCTGGGCCAGACCTGACGGGTGCGCATGGGTCAGGTCAATGGAACCTTCGGGGGTCTTGGTGAAACGCAGCATGGTGTCTGCCCCGGTGACGGGTTTAAGCCCGGACAGCCATTTTCCGAGCTCCTCAGAACCCTCCGCGTGGCCTTGACCAACTGACACTACTGCCTTCTTTTCTGCGTTTGCACGTGACGCCCTGGACCATACCGGCATACTTTCGAGCGTAGCCGCAAAGGAGCCGGGATGAGAGACCGCAACACTGGATCAGGCCAAATTGCGGCGGATTTCAACGGATGACAGCA
>NZ_JAKFFD010000009.1:0-61222 GCF_036675385.1 Pseudarthrobacter sp.
CTTCGCCGTCGATGAGGCCACGTTCCAGGAACGTCTCCATCCCGAAGGAATGGCTGAACCCGCCGGTGGGGAGCGCGGAGTCAGAGAGCTGCAGCAGCGGCAGCAGGTACGACGGCGGCTCGTTCACGCGCTCAGTGGGTGTGTTCGGCATGGCGGAACGGCACGGGCACCACACGTTCCTGGCGGGAGTACGGCACGCCAACGTGGATCAGGTAGTCCTCGATCGTGTGGTCGTACTGCACCACCATCACCTCGGCGGCATATTCACTGTCGGCGTCGAAGAACTGCGCCTGCATGTGCCGGTTGCCGAGGTTGTGCGCCACGACCCCCATTTCGCGCATGCTGCGCGCGGCGATTATAAGGACGTCGGTTGCCAGCGCAGTCACCACGATGACCGTTTTGTCGTCGCGGAACAGGATGTCGCCGTCGCGGAGATCCCGCACGGGGCCCGCGGCATCGCTGAGCCGGATACCCAGCTCACGGCCGTGATCGGTGGTCACCCGCTGGATTTTCTTGACGAGTTCCGCGCTCGGCAGCAGGACCTGCTCTTCGTGGAGGCCGGCCAGTTCGCCGTCGGGGAGATCGTGCCGGTTGGCGATGACGTGGTCGATGATCATATATGCCCCCTTAGGGATATGTGTCTAGAAGAGGAAGTAGCGCTGCGCCATGGGCAGCACCGTCGAGGGCTCCGCCGTGATGGGCTCGCCGTCGACAGTCACCTCGTAAGTTTCCGGGTCAACGCCGATATCCGGCGTCGCGCCGTTGTGTTTCATATCTGCCTTGGTGAGCGTACGGATACCGCTCACCGGCCGGATCACGCGGTGCAGGCCCAGCTGCTCGGGGACTCCGGCGGCGATGGCGGCCTTGGAAAGAAACGTGATCGAGGAGGCATGTACCGCGGTGCCGAGCGCCCCGAAGTTGCCGCGCAGGACGCGTGGCTGCGGGGTGGGGATCGAGGCGTTCGGATCTCCCATAACGCTCATGACGGCCTGCCCGCCCTTGAGCACGAGCTCAGGCTTGACGCCGAAGAACATCGGGTCCCAGAGCACGAGGTCGGCGAATTTGCCCTCCTCGATGCTTCCGACCGAGTCCGCGATGCCGTGGGCGATCGCCGGGTTGATCGTGTATTTGGCCACGTAGCGCTTGAGCCGGAAGTTGTCCCCCACCTCGGGGTCGCCGTCGAGCTTTCCGCGTTGGCGCTTCATGGCGTCCGCTACCTGCCAGGTGCGCAGGACCACCTCGCCCACCCGGCCCATGGCCTGGGAATCGGAGCTGGTGATGGAGAAGATGCCCATGTCGTGCAGCACGTCCTCCGCTGCGATGGTCTCCTTGCGGATCCGCGAATCGGCGAAGGCCACATCCTCGGGGATGTCCGGGCTCAGGTGGTGGCAGACCATCAGCATGTCGAGGTGTTCGTCGATGGTGTTGACCGTGTACGGCAGGGTGGGATTGGTCGACGCCGGCAGGACGTTGGGCAGCGCCGCGATCTTGATGATGTCCGGGGCATGCCCGCCGCCGGCGCCTTCGGTGTGGAACGTGTGGATGACGCGGCCGCCGATGGCCCGGATGGTGTCTTCGACGAAGCCGCACTCGTTGAGCGTGTCGGAGTGGATGGCCACCTGCACGTCATACTCGTCGGCCACGCGCAGCGACATGTCGATCGAGGACGTGGTGGCGCCCCAGTCCTCGTGCACCTTCAGCCCGATGGCGCCGGCCCGGATCTGCTCCGTGAGGGGCTCGATTGCACTGGCGTGGCCTTTGCCGAGCAGGCCGACATTGATCGGGAGGTTCTCCACGGCTTGAAGCATGCGTGAAATGTGCCAGGCGCCCGGCGTCACGGTGGTGGCCTTGCTCCCATCGCTTGGTCCAGTGCCGCCGCCGATCATGGTGGTGACTCCCGAGGCCAGTGCCACCGGCACCTGGTCGGGGCTCACGAAGTGCACGTGCGTGTCTATGCCGCCTGCGGTGAGGATCTTGCCCTCACCCGCGATGATGTCGGTGGCGACGCCGATGGTGATGTTCACGCCCCGGGAAATCTGGGGGTTGCCGGCCTTGCCGATCTTGAAGATGTGCCCGTCCCGCAGGGCCACATCGGCCTTGTAGATGCCGGTGTAGTCAAACACGATCACGTTCGTGATCACGGTGTCCGGGATGTCCTTGTCCCGGACCAGCTGCCCGTTCTGGCCCATGCCGTCACGGATGACCTTGCCGCCGCCAAAAACGACTTCTTCGCCGTAGTTGGTGTGGTCGTGCTCAATCTCGAGGAACAGATCAGTGTCGGCCAGGCGGACGGCGTCGCCCGTGGTGGGGCCGTAGAGGTCCGAGTACTGTTTGCGGCTCAGTTCGAAGCTCATTTGGTGTCGTCCTGGAGGGAGATCAGGCCGCGGCTCGCCGCTAGCGGGCCGTTGATGCGGTCCCGGAATCCGAACACCGCACGCTCGCCCGAGAGAGCGAGCAGGTTGACCGTCTTGGCATCTCCGGGCTCGAACCGCACCGCGGTTCCCGCCGGGATGTCCAGCCGGAAGCCGTGGGCCGCGTCCCGGTCGAATTCGAGGGCGTCGTTCACCTCGAAGAAATGGTAATGCGACCCCACCTGGATGGGGCGGTCACCGCGATTGATCACGGCGAGGGCGCGGGGAATGAGGCCCGCATTGCACGTGACGGGCTCTGTCCGAAGGATGTATTCGCCGGGTTTCATGGGGGTTCTCCTACGCCTAGCGAATGGGGTTGTGCACGGTGACGAGCTTGGTGCCGTCCGGGAACGTCGCTTCGACCTGGACGTCATGGATCATGTCGGCGACACCTTCCATAACATCGTCCCTGGTCAGGATGGTGGTGCCGTAGCTCATGAGGTCCGCGACCCGGCGTCCATCACGGGCGCCCTCGACCAGCTCATACGTAAGAATCGCGATGGATTCCGGATGGTTGAGCTTAAGTCCGCGCTTCTGCCGCCGTCGTGCAAGATCGGCAGCAACCACGATCATCAGTTTTTCATTTTCGCGTGGCGTCAGATGCATAAAAGCCTCCTCATCATTCGCGATAAATCGCGAGTTCCCACTCGTTATCTACAACCGGCCAAAGAAGCGCCCGGGAGGCCCGTGGATGACTGAAGACTATCAGAGTCAACCCGCAGGTCAGGCTCGAACCCACTCCCGCACGAGCGCCACGAATTCTTCCTGCCGGGCTTCCGCCGCCTCCGCGCTTGGAAAAATCACCTGGCCGCGGTCCCGCCCGATCATTTCCAACAGCCCGCTCCATTTGGAGGCGTCAAAAGGAAAGTCATCCTCGAGGGCCTTTGCGCCGCCGTGAAAAATCAGCTGCACTTGATGAAGCGGCCGCAGGTTAAAGGTGGCCCGGTCAACAGAGTTGAAGCAGAAGCTCGGCGCCTTCGGTCCGGCCGGGCGGGAACACCGGCCGGACCTTTTCGCTGGAGCCAGGCATGCCCGAACGGCTCAGCCGATCAGCGCCAGCACGGCCCCGGCGTTCACAACGCCGCCGGCTTCTGCGCGGATCCCGGTCAGCATTCCGGCGCGGTGGGCGGTCACCTGCGTCTCCATCTTCATCGCCTCAAGCACGACGACGGCGTCCCCCGCCGAAACCTCGGCGCCCGGCTCCACGAGCCACTTGACCACGGTCCCGGCCATGTCGGCCCGCAGCTCGCCGGGATCAGCGGCACCTGCCGCAGCACCGCCGTCGGCAGCGCCGTCCAAACCAGCCCCGTCAAGGGAGACCCCCGCCGGAACGCCTGCACCGGAGCGCGCCCAGCCATCCAGCAGGTCAGCGGGCAGGCCGACGGCGAGGCGCCGGCCGTCGACGTCAACGGTAATGGTGCGCCGCTCACCGTCCGGAACGGACGTGCCGAACTCCGGATCCGCCGCGATGGAATCCGCAAAGTCAGTCTCGATCCAGCGGGTGTGGATGCCGAGCGCGGTCTCCGACGTGAAGTCCGGCGCCTGGACCACGGCCCGGTGGAACGGCAGGACGGTGGCCACGCCGGTGATCTCCATCTCGGCGAGGGCACGGCGGGCACGGCGGAGCGCCTGCTGGCGGTCGGCGCCGGTGACGATCAGCTTGGCCAGCAACGAATCGAACTGCGGCGCCACGATGGAGCCGGAGCGGACCCCGGAGTCCAGACGGATGCCAGGTCCCGTGGGGCCACTGAACGTCGCGACGGTGCCTGGCGACGGCAGGAAGCCCCGGCCCACATCCTCGGCGTTGAGCCGGAACTCGAACGAGTGGCCGCGCGGCGCGGGATCGGCGGTGAAGCGCAGCGGCTCTCCGGCGGCGATCCGGAACTGCTCCTGGACCAGGTCCACGCCGGTGGTCTCCTCGGTGATGGGGTGCTCCACCTGCAGGCGCGTGTTCACTTCGAGGAACGCGACGGTGCCGTCGGCGGCCACCAGGAACTCCACCGTCCCGGCCCCCGAATAGGAGGCTTCGCGGCACACTGCCTTGGCGGCGTCGTAAATCAGCTGGGTCTGCTGATCGGTCAGGAAGGGTGCGGGGGCCTCTTCCACCAGTTTCTGGTGCCGGCGCTGCAGCGAGCAGTCGCGGGTGCCCACCACCACCACGTTGCCGTGCTGGTCCGCCAGGACCTGGGCCTCCACATGCCGGGGCCGGTCAAGGTAACGCTCCACAAAGCACTCGCCACGGCCGAAGGCCACCACTGCTTCGCGGACCGCGGAATCGAAGGACTCCTCGATCTGGTCCATCTCGCGGACCACTTTCAGCCCGCGTCCGCCGCCGCCGAACGCCGCCTTGATGGCGATCGGCAGGCCGTGCTGTTCGGCAAACTCACGGACCTCCGCGGCCGAAGCCACCGGACCGTCGGTGCCGGCCACCAAGGGGGCGCCGGCGCGGACGGCGATCTCGCGGGCCGTGATCTTGTTGCCGAGCTGCCGGATGGCCTCCGGGTTAGGCCCGATCCAGGTCAGGCCGGCATCCAGGACCGCCTGGGCAAAGCCGGCGTTCTCGGACAGGAAGCCGTATCCCGGGTGCACCGCGTCCGCTCCGGACTCCGCAGCCACGCGCAGCAGGTTGGGGATATCGAGGTACGTTTCCGAGGGCGCGTTGCCGCCCAGGCTGTACGCCTCGGTGGCGGCGCCCACGTGCATGGCGTCGGCATCCACGTCCGCGTAGACAGCCACGGACTCCAGTCCGGCGTCCTCGCAGGCGCGGGCGATGCGGACGGCGATTTCTCCGCGGTTGGCGATCAGGACCTTGCGCATCAGTTGCTCACTTTGTCTGGGAATCTTTTGTCTGGGAAATGTCAGGGGAAGAATGGGAAAAGCCGGTGGGCAGTCCGTAGCCGGGAGCCCAGCGGAACCGGATGGACCCGCCGATGGGAACCTGGGCGGCCAGGTCCAGCTGGTGGTCAACCACCACGCCGATCACGGGGTAGCCACCGGTGATGGGGTGGTCGGCCAGGAAGAGTACGGGCTGTCCTTCCGGCGGGATCTGGAGCGCGCCAGCCATGGTTCCCTCGCTGGGCAGTTCACCGTCCCGGCTTCGGCTGAGCGGCTGGCCGTCCAGCCGCATGCCCACTCGGTTGGAGCGGGGCGTCACCGCCCACTCCTGGGCGCAGAGCGATTCCAATGCTGCGGCGTCGAACCAGTCATCGCGGGGTCCGGGAACGATGTCCAGGACCGTGACGCCGATGTCCGGAAAGTCGGGCTGCAGTTCGGGGTTGCCCACCACGTTGGAGGACGTGGCGGCGCCGGCTCCCAGCAGTTGCCCGGCGGCCAGCGGTGCAGGTCCGATCCCGGACATGGTGTCCGTGGACCGGCTCCCGAGCACCGCATCGACTGCTGCGCCGCCGCGGATGGCCAGGTAGCTGCGGAAGCCGCGCTCGGGTGCGCCGATGGTCAGGATCTCGCCGTCCAGCAGGGCAAACGCGGTGGCCATGGGCACTTCGCGCACCCGCTCGGACTGGACAAACTCGGACTGGCCATCTTCGTCGTCCGAAGCGTCCGGGTCGGGAACGTCCGACGGCGTCACTACAGTCAGTGCCGAGGGCGCGCCGGCCACTGCCAGCACCTGGTCCCCCACGGCCTGGACGCGCAGCCCGCCGGCAACGGATTCGACGACGGCGGCCGACGGGTCGTTGCCCACGATCCGGTTGGCGCGGCGCAGGGAGGAGCGGTCCAGTGCCCCGGCTGAGGACACGCCGAGCCCGGCGTGACCGGGGCGGCCGAGGTCCTGGATCAGGCTCTGGAGCCCCGGCGACAGGATCAGCAGTCCGGATTGGACGTCCGGTTCATGGGCAGCAAGGGCGGCGGCATCCACGGCAGCGTGCGGCACCGCGACTTCAATGAGCTCGCGTACCGCGCTGAACCGCACGCGGTCACCGGGCGCGGCCAGGGCCGGCTGCTCCCGGCTGAGGTCCCACATGTGGGCTGCGGTGCGGCCGATCAGCTGCCAGCCGCCCGGGGATTTCCGCGGGTACACGGCCGAATAGTTGCCGGCCAGGGCCACGGAACCTGCGGGGACGGCGGTCCGGGGCGAACTCCGGCGCGGGACTTCAAGTACCTGGTTTTCCCCCACCATGTAGCTGAAGCCCGGCGCGAAGCCACCGAACGCAACCGTCCAGACCTGCCCCGTGTGGGCTGCAATGACGCCGTCAGCGCCCAGCCCGGTGAGCCGACCCACTTCGGCGAGGTCGTCGCCGTCGTACACGGTCTCAATCTGTACCAGTTTGCCTTCGGCGTGGGACTGGACCGTCAGGTCCATCTCCAGCAGCCGGGCCGCCATCCGGCGCGCCGCAGCGGGTGAATCCGCCTTTACCATCACGGTTTCGGCGGCGGCCAGGACGTCCACCTGGCCGGGCAGCGGCTGCTCCAGCAGGAGGGCCTGGAGGGCAAGGACGTCGTGGAGCCCGGAGAGTTCGGCGAGCACCGCCGTCGTACCTACCGGCCGGACGGTGAGCACTCGGGCCGCGGCTGTTGGCTTGCTGACTGTTTCCATGGGGATCAGGCCGCGCCGCTCAGGCGCGGCTCTCCTGCGAGTCGTCGCGGTGCAGCAGGCGGAGGTCCTCTTCCGGCTGCGGGTCGCGGCCCAGGCGCATACCCACGATGGTGATGATGGCCGTCAGGAGGATGTACCCGGCGATCAGGTACCAGCCGCCGGATGCTGCGCCGTAAAGGGCGGTGAAGATCAACGGAGCCACAGCGCCGCCGATGACGCCGGCAAGCGTGTAGGCCAGCGAGCTGCCGGCGTAGCGGAGGCGGGCCGGGAACTGCTCGGTGATGAACGCTGCCTGCGGGCCGTACATAAAGGCGTGCAGGGCCAGTCCGATCACCACACCGATGATCAGCATCACCACGGACTTGCCCGCGATCATCAGGAAGAACAGGGGAATGTAGACGGCGGTGGCGGCAGCGGCAATGCCGTAAACCCAGCGGCGGTTGAACCGGTCGGTCAGGGCGCCGGCGAGCGGGATGAGGAAGAGCTGGAACGCGGAGCCGATCAGGATGGCGGCCAGCACGTTGCCGGTGGTCATGCCCAGTTCCTTGGTGGCGTAAACGGCCACAAAAACGGTGAACAGTGCGTAGAGCACGTCCGGGCAGACGCGGGACAGTGCGGCGGCGATCAGCGCACGGGGCTGGGTGGTGAAGACTTCCTTGATGGGCGCCTTCGGCTGGTCGCCGTGGGCCGCGATGGCCTTGAAGACCGGGGTTTCCTCGAGCTTGAGGCGGATGATCAGGCCGAAGACCACCAGCAGGGCGGAGGCCAGGAAGGCTACCCGCCAGCCCCAGGAGAGGAACGCTTCGGTGCTCAGCGAGGCTGCCAGGATCGCAAGTACGCCGTTGGCCATCAGGTTGCCGGCGGGCGGGCCGATCTGGGCTGCGGAGGACCAGAATCCGCGCTTGTTGGGGTCGCCGAATTCGCTGGATAGCAGCACAGCGCCGCCCCATTCACCGCCGACGCCGATGCCCTGGGCCAGGCGCAGGAGCACCAGGAGGATGGGGGCCCAGATGCCGATCGCGGTGTAGTCCGGCAGCGCACCGATGAGGACGGTGGCGACGCCGATCAGCACCAGGGTGAAGACCAGTACGTACTTGCGGCCCACCTTGTCGCCGAGCCGCCCGAACACGATGCCGCCGATGGGGCGGGCGAGGTAGCCCACCGCAAAGGCGGAGAAGGACAGCAGGAGGCCTACGAATTCATCATCCGAGGGGAAGAAAATCTTGGGGAAGACGAGGGCTGACGCCACCGAGTAGATGGCGAAGTCGTAGTACTCAAGCGAGGTGCCGGTGAGGCTGGCGACGTACGCCTTGAGCGCGCCGGGCGGCGGCTTCCTTGCCGCGGCCTTTGCGGCCTTGTTCGTGCTGGTCATGGTTTCCTCCGGGGGAATGAGGGGTGGTGCGGGGGCCTGGGTGCGGCCATGGGATGGGGCTAGCGGAACGAGCCGATGCTCACGCCGGCGTCGCCGAGAGCGGACTTCACTGCAGTGGCCATCGCTACGGCCCCCGGTGAGTCACCATGCACGCAGATGCTTTCCGCGCGGATTTTGAGGGTGGACCCGTCAATTGTGCGGACGGAGGATTCCGTGGCCATCCGTAGGACATGTTCCGCCACTTGTTCCGGATCCTCAAGGACTGCTCCGGGGAGGGAGCGCGACACCAGGGTGCCGTCGGGGTTGTAGGCCCTGTCCGCGAACGCTTCGGTCACGGCGCGCAAGCCGGCTTTCTCTGCAAGCCGCAGGACTTCCGAACCGGGGAGGCCGAGGATCGGAAGGTTGGGGTCAACCGATTTCACGGCGTCGACGACGGCCTGGGCCTGCGCTGTGTGCGTCACGATGGCGTTGTACAGTCCGCCGTGCGGCTTCACATACCGGACTTGGGTTCCTTCAACGGCGGCCAGGGCCTGCAGGGCACCGATCTGGTACACCACGTCGTCGGCCAGTTCCGCGGGGCTGATGTCCATAAAACGGCGTCCGAAACCGGCGAGGTCCCGGTAGCCGACGTGGGCACCAATAGCGACGCCGGCAGCAGCAGCCTCGCGGCAGGTCCTGCGGATGACGCTGGGATCGCCGGCGTGGAATCCGCAGGCCACGTTCGCGCTCGAAACCGAGCCGAACATGGCCAGGTCATCGCCGAGGCTCCAGCGGCCGAAGGACTCGCCGACGTCGCTGTTCAGGTCAATCGTTGCCATTTGTGATCCCCGTCTCATTGAGTGGTCCTACTAGGATGCACTAAATTTACGGATTGTTCAACAATCCTTCGATTCCACAATGTGACGATCGTGTAAATTCTCGAGTATGGCCTCTTCAGAACCGATCGTCCCCTCTTCCCGCGTTTCGGCGAATCACTCGGCGACGCGGACCGCCTCGGGCCGCCTGCGGGTGGCCGTTCCGTCCGTGGCTGAGCGGGTGGCGGATGAACTCCGCCTGCAGCTGGCGGAGGGAGCATTGCTTCCCGGAACGCGGCTCACCGAATCCACCATCGCCGAGGACCTGGGCGTCTCCCGCAACACGGTGCGCGAGGCCTTCGTGGAACTTGCCAGCGAACGCCTGGTGGTCCGCCATCCCAACCGCGGCGTCTTCGTGGCAAGCCTGGAGGCGGGGGACGTCCACGACGTCTATACCGTCCGGCGCGCCATCGAGGTCAGCGCGCTGCGTGCCGGAGGCAGCCCGGAGGACGTGGCCGCCGTCCGGGCCGCCGTCGACGAAGGCAAACGAGCTGCGGCAGCCGGTGACGACGAAGCCCTGGGCACCGCCAACCAGCACTTCCACGGCGCCATTGTGGCCATGGCCGGAAGCCCGCGGCTGAACAGCATCATGGGCCAGGTCCTGGCCGAAATGCGCCTGTTTTTCCACAAAGCCACCGTGGACGCGCAGTTTTACCAGCACTACCTGCCGGACAACGAAGCGATCTGCCTGGCCCTGGAAGCCGGGGAACTGGACCGCGCGGCCGACCTTCTCCTGGCGTACCTGGACCGCTCCGAAGACAACCTGAGCGAGGTGCACGGCGAGGCCGGAACAGACTGAGCCGTTAGGCTGGACGAATGAAACGCCGCCTTGCAGCCCTGTCCGCCGTCCCCCTGATGCTCCTCCTCTCCGCCTGCGGATCGGTCCAGGAAGTCGCTGAAACCACCGCGAACGATGCCGCGTCCAAGGTGGCAACCGCAGCCTCGGACGAGGTCAGGAAGCAGGTCTGCACGGTGGTGGAGGACGGGCTGGTCAGCGTCCAGGACAAGGCATTGCTGGGCGGGCTGGTGTCCGCCGCGGACACTGCCGGGGTGCCTGCGGAAATTACGACGCCGCTGGGCCAGATCGCCGAAGCCGGAGACCAGGTGCCGGCTGAGTCAGTCACAGCACTGACGGAAGCCTGCTCGGCTTAGCGCTTGCCTTTTTTGCGTGAGCCCTTGCCGCGGCCCTTGTCCGGATTCGGGGCGTAACGCTGGGCCACCTTCGGTTTCTTGACCGCGGGGCCGCGCCGGTCCGGCTTCGGCTCCTTCTTGGGCTTCTCCTGCTGGGCCGACGGCTGCCGGGAGCTCGCCGCGGTGCGGCCGCGGACAATCCCGATGAACTCCTCGATGATGTCGTCCGAGGAGTCGCTGGGCCAGGCCAGCGCGATCTCCGTGACCGGGGCACCCGTCAGCCGGCGGGCCACGGTGTCCTTGACGTTGAAATGCCTGGCCACGGACATGGGCAAAATCACCAGGCCCGCACCGGACGCCACCACCTGCATGGCCGCTTCGGGGCCACCCATTTCGGCGACGTCCAGGAAAGTCTCTGCCGAGAGATCGGCCAGGGCCACTTCCTCAAACACCGAAATCTCGTGCCCCTTGGGCGCCACTACCACGGGCTGCTCCTCATACAGCGGGATCACGTTGAGGCCTTCCCGCTCCACCGGAAGCCGGACAAAGCTGAGGTCCGCGGAACCGTCACGCAATACGGAAAGCTGGGCGCCGTCGTCGGACATAAACGACTCCAGCGGGATGTCCAGCACGCGCTCTTCCCAGCGGCGGATCCACTTGCCCGGGGTTACGCCGGGCACATAGGCGAAGCGGAGCACACGGGGCGCCTCCGGCTCCGGCGATTCGTCGGGGCTGGCGTTCTGGGGGGATTCATTGTCTGCGGGCACGTCTTCACAGTACCGCCCGCGCGGCCCCGCACTGCCGGAGCTGGTGCGAAGCTGGTGCGGAGCTGGTGCCTTTCAGCCGGGCAGCCGGATACCCTTGAACCATGACCTCTGCAAACTCCCAGTCCATGAAGCCGGCCACCGTTGCCAAGAAGCTTGGCATCTACCTGCCGGCAACACCGCAGGAGTTCCAGGATTCAACCATCAGCCGCGCCGATTTCGCCGAACTACAGTCCAACCCGCCGGGGTGGCTCGTGGAGCTCCGCCGTAACGGCCCGCACCCCCGCCCGGTGGTGGCCCAGAAGCTGAACGTCTCCATCAGCGGCCTGGCCCGCGGCGGTGTTGAGGAAGCGCTGACGACGGCGGAAATCACCGCGCTGCTGCAGGCTCCCCCGGCCTGGCTGGTCGCCGAGCGCTCCACCCACGCCGCCGTCCGCACCGAAGCCCAGCGCGTCAAGGACGAGGCTGCCAAAAAGGACGCCAAGAAAGCCCGCGCCCAGGCCGAGTAACTCCCGCTGGCTGAGTCCCGCGGGAGCGTCAGTCCTGGTGCAGCTGCACGAAGTTGCCGCAGCCGTCGTCGAAGACTGCACTGATCCCGGACGGATCCTCTGACGGCTCGCCCTGGAATTTCACGCCGGCGGCCACCAGCCGGTTGTACTCGGCCTGCACATCCGGAACGCCGAAGGTGATGGCCGCGAGCCCGGCGTCGTGCAGTGCGTTCATGTAGTTCGCACCGATCGGGTTGTCGCTGGGCTCCAGCAGCAGCCCCACCGACCCGGCGTCGGAGCCTGGATCCTTGATGATGAAGAGGTTGTACTCGGGCATCGCCATCAGGGTCTCGAACCCGAGGGTCCCGGTGTAGAACGTATGGGCGGCGGCCGGATCCTGGACGTGGATGCTGCACATTTTCAGTCTCATGGTCCTAAGCTACCGGCCCGCAGCAGGCGTGCGAACCTTCAGCGGAGAAGAGCCGTCCTACGTGTCCATCAGAGCTGCCAGCCCGGAGATTAGCGGTCTCCAGGGCCCAGACCGAAGGCACATCCGCCAGGCAGCTGGCCTCCGCAACCGCATCGCTGCGCAGGCCGCGGTGAAATGTGGCGTGGACTCGGCCGTGGATCCGGATTCGAAGATGTCTTTCGGTGACATCGTAGGCGGAGCCGAAGTCCCGTGAGCTGGACACCATCTCCTTTCACCAGTGGCGCGCGACAACTGCCGACGTGAGGTGACACGAGAGCTGCGCATTCCGGCCCTCTTCGAAACTGGCCGATAAGGGACCTTCCATCAAGCAAATTGCGTTCCCTAGCAGTAACAGCCGCGCCGGCGGGCAAGAGGTTCAGCCCAGCTTGGCGTGGCGCAGGTACTGGTAGACGGTCTCCCGGCTCATCCCGTAGTCACGGGCAAGGAGGGCTTTAGGTACACCGCTGCTGGCGCGCTGGACCAGCTCGGCTGCCCGTTCCGGCGTGAGAGTCTTTTTCGTCCTTTATAGGCGCCGCGCTGCTTGGCCAGAGCGATGCCTTACCTTTGGCGTTCCCTGATGAGGGAGCGTTCGAATTCGGCGAAGGCGCCCATGACTGAGAGCATGAGGTTGGCCATGGGCGAGTCCTCGCCGGTGAAGACGAGGCCTTCTTTGGCGAACTCCACCCGCACTCCTTTGCGTGTCAGACCCTGGACGAGCGCACGTAGGTCGTCGAGGTTGCGGGCGAGCCGGTCCATGCTGTGCACAACCAGGGTGTCCCCGTCACGGGCGAACCGCAGCAGCTCTGTGAGCTGTGGCCTGGCGGTGTCCCTGCCGGAGGCCTTGTCCATGAAGACCCTGTCCAGGACCTGGCCTTCGAGCTGGCGCTTCTCGTTCTGATCCAGAGTGCTCACTCGCACATATCCGATCCGCTGGCCAGCCACGATTTCCTCCAACCTTCGCGGTGGTCGCAACACTTAGCGAGTGAAGAGTGTTGTGCGGAGTTGTCGTCGGCGTATCGGCATGAGTTGGCGCAGCGGTTCTGGGCGGCGTTGCAGGCTGGTCAGTTCCTAAGCGAAACGGTGGCCGGTGCCGATGCTGCGGGGATGGCGTTGTCGACGAGGACGACGGCGATGGCGGCGGCGGTAGCGAAGGTGTCGGTGTTGAGGACTCGGCTGCGGGCCGAGGCGCCATCCAGGAGCAGCGCCAGTTGCTCACCGAGCCGCTCGGGGTCGTTGGCGCCGGCCTCGCGGGCGGCATCGGTGAGCCGCGCCGCAAATGCCTTCTTGTAGTCACTGGCGAGTACGCGTGCCGGGTGGCCCGGGTCGGGGATCTCGACGGCCGCCGCGATGAACGGACACAGGGGCGCGTGGATATCGAAGACGGCGAGGAGTCGTTCGCGAGGTGTTAGGTCGGTGCGGTCGAAGACTTCGGGCAGGATGTCGGGATCGAATCCGCGTAGGCATTCGGCGATCAGCTCGTCCTTTCCGGTGAAGTGCTGGTAGAGCGTGCGCTTGGACACCTTGGCCACCGAGCAGAGCTGGTCCATGCCGGTGCAGTTGATGCCTTGGTCACGGAACAGTTGTTGTGACGCGCTGAGGATGCGCTCTCGTGCGCCCCTGCCGCGGCGCAGGCCTCGCGGTCCCTTCTCCAACTCCGTCATACGCTCCAGCATACCCCACTCGGTACCGATCGGTGTGCATAGCTTGACACCTCGCAGACCCGCCCGATACGTTAAGTACGCAGATCGGTGTACTTAACATCGGCACGGTACATGAATGGAGTAGTCATGGGAAAGCTCGATGGCAAGGTTGCGGTGATCACAGGCGCGACTAGCGGGATGGCGCTGGCCGGTGCGAAGTTGTTCGTTGAAGAAGGCGCTCACGTTTTCATTTCGGGCCGGCGGCAGGACGCGGTGGACGAAGCGGTCAAGCTGATCGGCCGGAACGTGACCGGTGTGCAGGCCGATTCGGCCAGCCTCGATGATCTGGACCGTTTGTTCGAGACGGTCAAGCGGGAAAAGGGCTCGATCGACGTGCTGTGGGCAAGCGCTGGGGGCGGAGCGCAGGGCAGGCTCGGCGAGATCACCGAGGAGCAGTTCGATGCCGCCTTCTCGCTGAACGCGCGCGGCACGCTGTTCACGGTCCAGAAGGCGCTGCCGCTGTTCAACGACGGAGGCTCGATCTTTATGACCGGATCCAACGCGTCACTCCGGGGCTACCCCGAATGGAGCGTGTACGCAGCGAGCAAGGCCGTTCTTCCCGCCTTCGCGCGGGTATGGGTTGCCGAGCTGAGAGACAGGAAGATCCGGGTGAACGTTCTTACCCCCGGCTCGGTCGCCACGCCGATGATGGGCGATGTGTTGAGCCCGGAGCTGAAAGAGATGTTCGCGTCTGTGATCCCGCGGCGAGAGATGGGCCACCCTGAAGAGATCGCGTCGGTCGCGTTGTTCCTCGCCTCGGACGACTCGAGCTACGTCAATGGCATGGAGCTGGTCGCCGACGGCGGCACCACAGTGATCTGAACCACGCTCCAGCAATCCCGCGGGCACACCCACAACAACCCGTCGCCGCAACGAACTGATCTCGAAACGGGCACGAATGAGACAGGGCGACACCTCGAGAACAAGAAAAGAGCACACCTCATGAGCAGCATCACCCTAATCGGTACGGGGAACATGGCCCGTACCATCGGCACGCTCGCAGTGGCGGGCGGCAATACCGTCGAGGTCATGGGACGCGATCAGTCCAAGGCCGATGGCCTGGCCAAGGCTCTGGGCGGCGGTGCGGCGACAGGCAAGTGGGGCGCCATCCCCGCCGGGGACATTGTCATCACGGCCCTGCTCTACGACGGAGTCGTTCCGGTCGTCGCCGAGTACGGAGACGCCCTCGCGGGCAAGGTCATCGTCGACATCAGCAACCCCTTCAACGCCACGTTCGACGGACTGGCCCACAGCGAGGAGACCTCGATCGCGCAGGAAGTCGCCAAGGTGGCCTCGGCCAGCGCCAGCGTGGTGAAGGCATTCAACACCATCTTCCGTAACGTCCTAGAGAAGGGCCGGCCCGACGTCTTCATCGCGGGCGACAATGCGCACGCCAAGGCGGACGTGGCGGCATTCATCGGGAGCCTCGGGCTGCGCCCGCTGGACGTCGGCGGCCTGAAAATGGCGCACTGGCTCGAAGGAATGGGTCTGGTCACGGTAGGCCTCGCCGGCAACGGGGTCGGCCACTGGGACTTCGCCCTCGGCGCCAACGAATTCACCGGCTAAGCCCCGCGGTCCCCGGGCCGAGCAGCCGGCGAACAGCGCGCCGTGCTCGGCTGCTATAGGTCCGTTGATACCAGCCGCATGCGGTCGCCGCGGGCTTGCCGGTGGACGGGCGGCTGCGCATCGTCGACCGGTCCACCGTTCTCTCCACCCGCGTATCCATCTGACCCTGGTTGATCCGCTCGTGATCGACGTAACGGCCGCGTAGCCTGGTCCGGTGAGTCCTTCCGCCATCCCTCAGCGGGCACAGGAAGTAAGTCATCTGCACAGGGGCAGCCTCCCCACCTGCAACACGCTGATGACGGCTCGAGGCGGAACGCTGGGCGTCGCGAACTCGCTGCCGACGGCAGTCAGCGTGGGGGCCCAGGGCGTTCCTGAGTGACGACATGGCTTGCTTCGTTGGGCAGGACTGCGCTCGACATCACGCTGAAGAGATGGTCCGCGCGTGGCGCTAGCGAGGGCTGATCGTAGACCCACGCAGCCGCTGCGACTAGCGCGAACAAGTCAGTGCCGTCGATGTCGGCCCGCGCCACGCCCGCGCCCTGAGCGCGGGAGAGAAGCCGAGTGCCCGCATCGTGCAACGCAACGCACGAGACATTGAGTGCGGATTCGGTATCCTCGAGCGCGGCCACGAGCAGTCCCGAGAGACCCCGGTATTCGTGTGTGATCGCAACGCTGCCGCGGAACCATGTCAGTAGCGCATCCTCCGGCGTGCCTGACAACTCGAGGTCGGCCGCCTGAGCCCTCAGTTCATCGACGTCTGTACGAAGCAAGGCCTCAATCAGAGCCTCTCGCGTAGGAAAGTGACGGTAGAGGGTGCCGAGCCCGACGTCCGCTTTGCGGGCGACGTCACGCAGTGATGCATCGGCTCCGTGCTCGCTCACGACTTCGCGCGCGACCACGAGCAGGCGATCGTAGTTCTTTCTGGCGTCGGCTCGCATATGTCTCCCTGGTCAGCAAGTGGGGCGGTGCTTTGCATAATCGGTGCACCGATCCACTTAGACTAACCCGCCTACGGCGCAAGCGGAGAGAGACCGGCCCCCGGCTATCGAGTTGCGATTGCCAGCGCCGCGCGGATGGCGTTCTCACCGGCGGGTCGGCCCGACTCGACCGAAGAGGACCCATACGGGGTACCCCACACCGGCGTGCCCGTCGCCTGCCGCCAGCTGTCGGCCAGCGATCCAGCGTTTATCACGCTGTACCCGATGGAGTCGATGAATTCGGTAACCGCCGCCTTCGCCGGCGCGGAGTCGCCGGCGATCGGCAGGTACGTGCGGTCCGCCGCCCTAGCCGGGCGGCCGAGGGACAGCAGGTGCTTGTAGAAGATGTTGTTGAACGCCTTCACGAGCAGGGCGTCCGGAATGTACCGCTGCAGCAGTTCGCTCGAGGTGAGCGACGTACCGTCGAGCTCAGGGATGTGCCCGTCGCGTTCGGGGCCGTAGTTGCAGGTGTCGATGACCATTTTTCCTGCCAACGGCGCGACGGGCAGATCCGGGAACGCGCTGGCCGGCACCGTGACCACCACGATGTCGCCGGCCGCCGCGGCTTCCGCGCTCGTCGCCGCGGATGCCCGTAGCCCGAGTTCGGCGACCGTAGCCGCGAGCGTTTCGGGACCGCGCGAGTTGCTGAGCACCACCCTATGCCCAGCGCCGATCGCGAGCCGGGCGAGAGTGGTGCCGATCTGTCCGCTGCCGATGATTCCCACGGTTGTCATGAGCGCCCCTCGGGGAAGTAGTGGCCGTTGTCCAAGTCGGCGATCAGGCCGGGCTGTGTGGGTTCCCAGCCGAGGGCCTCCCGGGTGATGACGTTGGACGTCGGGTAACTCTGCGTGACGATGTTCGCGATGAATCCGAAGTACCCCGGCAGCATCAGTTCGTCCAGGGGAATGCTCACGGCGGGCAAACTTAGGCGGCTGCCGATGGCCTCGGCGATCTCGCGGAAGGGAATTCCTTCGTCTTCGACCGCGTGCCAGTATCGGCCAGCCTCACCTTTTTCCAGCGCCAGTCGGAACAACGGAGCGATATCGCGGATGTGCACGGCGTTCCAGACGTTCGCGCCGTCTCCGGGGTAGCCGGCGAAGCCCCGCTCCTTTGCCAGCGCGATCAGCATGGGCAGGAAGCCGGCACGGTCGCTTGTACCATGGGCGATATTGGCGATCCTCACGACCGAAGACCGCACCCCCTGCTCGGCCAGGCCGATAACGGTGGTTTCGACGATATTGCGCACCCGCAGGGTGCCCCTGTGCCCATCATCGACGAACAGAGCCGGGTCCTCCTCGGTGGCCGTACGGCCTAGCTGTCCGGCCGAGCCGACGCTCCCCGCCACGACCAGCGGCTTTCCCGTTCCCGCGAGTGCCTCACCGTAGGCGAGCATGACAGGGATTTCCGCCGCAGCCACAGCGTCCATCCCGCCCGTCGGGAGAAGGTCTTGCCGGTGAGCGACGTGGACGACTCCGTCGGAGTCAGCCGCTGCCTTTTTGAGCCCGTCAAGGTCCTGAAGGTCGCCACGGCGGACGGTCGCGCCGAGCGCTGTCAGCGCCGCCGCGGAAGCGTCCGATCGGGCAAGGCCTGTCACATCGTGCCCGGCGGCGATGAGTTCGGGGATGATGTGCGAACCGGAATGGCCGGTCCCGCCAGTGACGAAAATGCGCATGCTGCTGCTCCTTGCGTGTGATGCGGTGGATAAAAAAGGGGCGCGGCTGCGCTTAGTTGAGAGTGTTGATGCCGAGGGCGATGTTGAAGCCCGCGCCGTTCTGGGCCAGGCCCATCAGCAGCGGTCCCACCCCTTCCAGCCAGCGGGCCATCTCGAGGCCGCCGGCATCGAGCGGACGGAGTCCGAGGGACGTGACGAATGCCGACACAGTGGCCTTGGCTTCCGCGTCGTCTCCCGCGAAGAGTACGTCCCACGAGCCGTCCTGAGCTAGGACGTGACCGAAGACGGTGTTGAACGCCTTCACGACGTGCGCGCTCTCCGGGAGGACCTTGGCGATCTCCTGCGCACCGGAAGTACCCTCGGGAGTGACCACTCCGGTCGCGTCGGCGTTGAACGTATTTGAGATGTCGATGAGGACCTTGTCGGCCAGTGCACTCCCGTACCGGGCAGCGACCTGAACGGCGCTGGTGTATGGCACCGCCAGGACGACGATGTCGCCCGTAGGGACAGCGCCGAACGTCCCGACCGTGGCCCCGCCGCGGAGAGTGGCAGCCAGGCTCGTGGCCTTAGCCGCGTCACGCCCGATGAGCTCAACAGTGTTGCCGCCCCTGACCGCGCGAGCGGCTATTGCGTTGGTCATGCCGCCGAGGCCGATGAAACTGATGCTGCTCATAGGTGTGTACTCGCTTTCGCTGATCTGGACTTAGCTTTCTGTAATCAACCGCGAAGCGGTGATCGGGCGACGTATGTGCGCTCATCCCAGGACAGGAAGCTGAACTGCTCTAATCGGAGCAGTAGTCCGAATATACGGGGCAGTGCTCCGTTAAGCAAGCGCTAGAAGTAGGAGCAGCGATTTTCAAGCCGGACGGGTATCGCATTTGACCTCGCTCGCTGGGCCCGCTCGAACTCACCACACTCGAAGGTCGCTCTCGAGGTGCCAGTTCCGTTGTCGACAGGGGCTAGGAGAAGGCGCCATCAAATAATGATTCTGGACCGGGTCTTCACGGACAAAGCCTCAGGCAGAGATACCGACAGGCCACAACTGACCGAGCTGTTGCGGTTCGCCCGTGACGGGGACACCCTGATTGTGCACAGCACGGACCGGCTTGTCCGCAACCTCGATGACCTGCGCGCCCTAGTCCAAAGCCTCACGCGCAGAGGCGTGCGCGTGGAGTTCGTCAAAGAAGGACTTTCTTTACTGGCGAGGACTCCCCCATGGCCAATCTCATGCTCTCGGTCATGGGGGCCTTCGCTGAATTCGAACGCTCTCTCATCAGGGAACGCCAGCGGGAAGGCATCGTCCTGGCCAAACAGCGAGGCGCCTACAAAGGACGGAAGACCCTCACGCCGGAAAGGGCAGCCGAGCTGGCCCAGCGTGCAGACAGCAGTGTCCCGAAAGCCGTCCTTGCCCGGGAGTACGGGATCAGCAGGGAGGCCGTCTACCAGTACCTGCGACACACCGAGCTGGAGTGAGCCACTCCCCTGCCGGCGCCGCCATTGTGCCAAAGCAAACGCGACCGCAGCTTGACGGAAGGTAGGTTATCGGCTCTTAAAGCAGGGGAGTAGCAGTGGATGCTAGAACTCCGTTTCGCGAAGAACCTGACGTTCCCGCAGGTCAGGGGCGCTTAGTAAAATTATTTGCGATTTCGGCACGTCACTTGGATTTGGCCCGCCGCGACTGCAATCTAGCCTTCCTGCATCTATTGCATGCTTTCACGCATTGAGGGTTGCATGAATGGTAGTGTTCCGGTATTCCTCCCGCGACGCTCAGGGATCCCCCGCGTCGGCCTGTTCAGGGCGGTCGAACGGACGTTCGCGGCCATTCGGTTTGCCCTAGCGGAATCCAAGTTGAGGCCACTGGCTCGGCCAATGAACAGCAGTTTTTCAGTGGCCTCTGTGATGCGTCGGGCCCGCGAGCTCGCCGAACTCGCGGGCGTCATTTTCCCTATGGCTTACTCACCCGGATCCTCACCTGAGGCATCCAAGCCCACCTTGAAAACACGCTCGGGAGTCATCGGTCTCCTGTTCCTCCACATCAGGCGCACGTCTATCCGACTGCAGGCCACCCCGTATAGGACTCAGCCAGGTAGGCCTTGGCGTGCCGGGAGGAGACCACAGAGTGCAGCTCGCCGAGTTGGCGCGCGCGGTCGAAGTCGTCGGCACCCGGCACGGTATGCAGCATGGACGTCATCCAGTAGGAAAAGTGCTGGGCCTTCCATACCCGGTCCAGAGCGCGGTCGCTGTAGGAATCGAGCAGCGCGGTGGAACCGTTGGAGTAGAAGGAGTCGAGGCCTTCGAAGAGCACTTTGACGTCGTGAATGGCGAGGTTGAGGCCCTTGGCGCCGGTTGGCGGGACGGTGTGTGCGGCGTCGCCGGCCAGGAAGAGGTTGCCGTGGCGCATGGGCGTGTGCACGAAGCTGCGGAACGGCAGGACCATCTTTTCGAGGACCGGGCCTTCGTTGAGCTCGAAGCCGTTGCCGTTGACGCGTTTGCGGAATTCGGACCAGATGCGCTCGTCATCCCACTCGCCCACGTTTTCCTTGGGGTCGCACTGGAAGTACATCCGCTGGACTTTCTCCGTGCGCTGGCTGATCAGGGCGAAGCCGTGCTCGGAGTTGGCGTAGATCAGTTCGTCGGCGCTGCGCGGAGCCTCGGCCAGGATGCCGAACCAGGCGAACGGGTACTCGTGGAAATAGTGGGTCCGTGCGACCTCCGGCACTTGTCGGCGGCAATAGCTGCGGGAACCGTCGGCACCCACAAGGAAGTCCGCTTGGATCTCGAATTCCTGGCCATCGGCATCGGCGAACCAGACCTTCGGCTTGCCCTCGAGGTCCTGAACGGTAATGTCCGTGACGCTGTAGTGGACATCGCCGCCGTCGGCAGCCCGACGCGCGGCGAGATCTGCGAACACGTCGGTCTGCGGATAGAGCCAGACGGATTCGCCCACGAGGTCCTTGAAGTCGATCCGGTGGCTCTCCCCGTTGAAGCGAAGCTCGATGCCGTCGTGGCGGTCGCCTTCGCGAAGCACACGGTCCGAAACGCCGGAGTCCACCAGCAGGTTCACGGTGCCGTGTTCCAGGATGCCTGCGCGGACCGTCTCCTGGATTTCCTGGCGGCTGCGGATCTCCACCACGATCGACTCAATGCCCTGCGTGGCCAGCAGGTGAGAGAGCATGAGGCCGGCGGGGCCTGCGCCCATGATGGCGACTTGGGTGGTGATGGGGGTGCGTGCCATGGTGTTCCTCGCTTCGTTGCGGGCCCGGCGGCGTAGACGCTGCGGGTGCGGTGGGCTTTTGCCACCAGTGTTACCCGTGCAGAACCACCGGCGTTACGAGAATCCCGTTGAATGGAAGAGGCGTTCAGTCGTTCTGCATTGCGCCGAGTTGGCGCCCAATCCCGCGCGCCGCAGTCTGGAGGGCGGGCACCAGGGCCTGAAGCCGCATCTCCGCTAAGGGGACAACAACGCCAAGCGCCGCCACGGTGCGGCGCTTGCCGTCCATCACCGGCACCGCGATGCCCCAGGTATCGGGGTCCACCACGCCGGCGAGTTGCGCGTAGCCCTGCTGGGCGGTTTCAGCAAGCAGTTGGCGTACGACGTCGACGCTCACCTTGCCGCTGTGGTCGCTGAACTGCCCGAGGTACTCGGCCTGCAGCTCACGCGATTGGTGGGACATCAGCGCGAGTCCGGCGGAGGAGATGTGGACCGGCATACGGCCGGCGATGCGGGCGCGGTTGGCCACAGATCCGCGCCGCGAAAGCCGCTCCACAAAGAGTGCTTCCCAGCCATCCAGCACGGCCAGATTCACGTTCTGGTTCAGGACCTGCTGGATGTCCTCCATAAACGGCAGGGCCGCCTGACGGAGCGCCAGTGTGGGCGCATTACGGTTGACGAGCTCCCACAGCCGCATGCCCAGCCGGACGGTTCCGCCGGCACCGAGGTCCAGGAAACCGTGATCCGCGAGCTGCCGGACCAACCGGTGGGCCGAAGACAACGGAAGGGCTGACCTGTCAGCAAGGTCGGACAACTGCAGCGACGTCACACCCTCCGGGAACGCTGCGATGACCCGAACCACGCGGTCCACCACGGAATCACCTGATGCAGAATTTGCCATAGGTCGGCTCCTTCGCGGCGTCGGTAACAGGACCATTCAATGGTAGGACTTTGGACGGCCCGTGGGCGCCGTAGGCGACTAAGCCGACCTGGCATCGACCTCCAAGGACACGCCGAGGGTGACGGCACCCCTGCGACGCCCATACGCCCATCACTGATTGCACGATTCTGAACCCCATGAATGTGAAGGAAATTGAGACCTGGGAATCTAACGGATCGTGACGGCCTATCAGTGGCTGCAAAGGCTTCTCCGAAGGTCTGCCTCCTTTAGGAGACGTACTCCTGCCTCATGAATACCCGCCCGTGCCAGTTCAAAAGGCCCGGGGGAGAGGCCTTAAAGTGCCCTTTCAATCGTGCACGGACACCCGGGATTAAGCCAATGCTCGCGGCAGCTGGACTAGTTGTACTGACCAATAGATGCAACCAACCCACTGGCTGAGTACAGCAGTACCAGGCCCGGCTGAGTGTTAGCGTACGGGGTCATGAGTGCCCGACTCTATGTCAAGGAATACGGACTTTGCCCGATAGCCGTTCACGAAACCTTGGCGGATGCGGGGCTAAAGGATTTCTCTCGTGCGAAGCGGGACCACACTGCAGCCATGGCCAACGCGGACACGATCAGGGGGATACCGAAGAGCATGAAGATGTGCAACGGCGCCGCTGCCTGGTCAAAGGCGTTGAGTGAACTTGCGGCGTTAGAAGTTCGTCTGTTCAGAAGGTTGTTCAGGCCAAGTGGACCCGGATGGGCAGGGATTCCCACGCCCGGAGAGTGTTGTTGTGGGGCCGGCGTGTTGCGCCGCTGATTTCTATGGTTGCGATGCGCCTGGCCAGGGCGGTGTGGAGGGTGGATGCCTCAAGTCGGGCGATGTGCTGTCCCACGCATTGGTGGATGCCGAAGCCAAACCCTACGTGCCCGGAGGGGTCCCGGCCCAGGTCGAAGTCGTCGGGGTTGTCCCATCGCTGCGGATCCCGGTTTGCCGAGCCGAGGAACATGAGGATCATTTTGCCCTCGGGGATGAGGATGCTGCCAATTTTCGATGCCCCGGGTGGTGGTCCGGAAGAACGTCTGAACGGGTGATTCGAGACGTACTGCCTCGTCGAACGCGGTACGCGTTAGGACTGGGTTGTCGTGCAGCCGCGTCCATTGGTCAGGGTTGGTGGCGAACGCGTAGAGGACGGCGGCAAGACCGTTTACGGTCGTGTCCACCCCTGCGGTGAGCAGCGACCGGACAATCAGAGGTGCTTGGGCTGCCGTGATGTCTCCCTTGTCGGCAGCCGCCCAAATCTGCGCGCCGAATCCGTCCGGGGCTAATACGTCCCGGGTGCAATGTGCTGCTGGCGCATGGGGGTGTGGACGAAGCTGCGGAACGGCAGGACCATCTTCTCGATTACCGGGCATTCCTTGAGCTCGAAGCCGTTGCCGTTGACCCGGCTGCGGAACTCGGCCCAGATCCGGTCGTCATCCCATTCCGCAACGTTTTCCTTCGGATCGCACTGGAAGTACATCCGCTGGACGGTCTCGGTGCGCTGGCTGATGAGGGCGAAACCGTTGTCCGAGTTGGCGTAGATCAGCTCGTCCGAGCTGCGCGGCGCTTCGGCCAGGATGCCGAACAACGCGAAGGGGTACTCGGGGAAGTACCACTTGCGGTTCGCTTCCGGGATCTGGAACCGGCAGTGGCTGCGGGAGCCGTCGGCGCCCACCAGGAAGTTCGATTGGATCTCGAACTCGGTGCCGTCGGCATCGGTGAACCAGATCTTCGGCTTCCCACGGAATCCTCGCGATCCTACAATGACTGCTTACAACGCTTATGCTGAACGCCCTCGTGGTGAGTCGGCCCGTGGACTTGGACCTTCTGAATGACCGGACGGCAGAGGGAGGCTCCGCGTTGGGTTCTTCATGGCATGATCGATCTCGAAGGGCACACGGACGTTGCGCCGCCGTGTTCCGCTGCTCCTTGAACGCATCAGCGCACGGTACGCGGGGACATGCCCGCGCTATCGTTGCACACCCTCCGCCGCCCGTAGGAATAAGACGCAGGAGCCATCCATGGTGGACTTGAACCTCATCCGGGTCTTTACTGCCGTCATCGAGGAGGGGTCGGTGACGGCAGCGGCCGAGCGGCTGAAGATGTCGCAGCCTTCTGTTACTCAGGGTTTGAACAGATTGCGACGGGCGTCGGGGAGCGATCTCTTCCAGCGTGAAGGGCGCGGAATCGTCCCCACCCGTGCCGGGCTGCAGTTGTATGCAGAGATCGGCGGCTTACCGAAAGCCGCCGATGCGGCAATCGGCCGACTCTCACGATTTGATCCTGCCACGTCGCGGAGCACATTTCATATCGCCCTAACTGATCTGGGTCAGACGGTCTTCCTTCCGGCGCTGGTACCTGGCCTCGCAGCGATCGCCCCTTATTGCAGCCTGGATGTCGTTAACTTGGACACCGGGACGGCAGGCGATGTCCTTGTATCGGGACACCTTGACCTCGCCGTCTCGTCCACCCTACTTGGAGGGGCGTTGCGCACTTCGGTGATTCGCTGGGACCGTTACTGCTGTGTGGCGAAGCGCGGTCGGTTCGGAGACAGGACCCCAACCTTCGAAGAACTGGTCTCGCTGCCCCGAGTGGTCGTGCGGGGAACGACAGGACATGCCCTCATGCAGTCCCTCCTGCCGCCCCCAGTGGTGGGTTCCGTTCATCTGTCTGGGTTCGCGGCCATCCCCGGTGTCTTGGCAGCCTCGGACCTGGTCGCCTTCGTCCCAGAGGTGGTAACCGCAGAGTGGGTCGCCCGATGGGGCTTCGAGGTCACGCCGTTGACGAGTGAAGAGTTCACAACCCCTGTTCGCGCACACGCAGCCCTCGAGCCTTCTTCATCGGCAACGGCTTGGTTTGTCGACTGGGCAATCGAAACACTGCGGGCCGTCTAAACGATCCGGGGTGAACGCGGGCCGGCCGGAATCAGTTCGACCCGTGTCAGCCTCAGGCCGGGAAACCAATCATAAGCGTTGCCTATAGAAATAGGCTTAATTCTTTATTAGACCTGCGTGATTGCTGTCACTTAGCCTGAATGTGTCTCCGCAGAACCGACCCGTTCCGAAATCGGGCGGGACTTGGCCGCCATCGCTCATTTGGCCGAGAAGTCGTGGAAGCTCCGCCCACACGCCATGCCCTATCACCATGCAGGCAATCGTCATTCGAAAGAGGACCCGTGACCACCAAGAAGACCGTTCTGGAATCGAGCCTGGACGTGTTTCGTTCCCACGGCCTGACCACCATCTTTGGGAATCCCGGATCCAACGAGCTTCCGTTCCTCGCGGGCCTCAACGAGGACTTCGATTTTGTCCTTGGCCTGCATGAGCAGGTGGTGGTGGGCATGGCGGAGGGCTACGCCCGCGCTACGGGGCGACCTGCTTTGGTGAACATTCATGCGGCGTCCGGTTCCGGCAACGCAATGGGGGCTCTAACAAATGCTCATTACGGGCACATTCCGATGGTGATACTGGCCGGTCAGCAGGTCCGGCGTACCGTGGGTCAGGAGACGATGCTCGCCAGCGCGGATGCCGCAACGCTGCCAACGCCCCTTGTGAAATATTCGCACGAACCCCTATCCGCTGCTGACGTCCCACGGACCTTGGCCCAAGCAATTTTCGAGACCTCCACCCCGCCGTGTGGTCCCGTCTACGTCTCCGTCCCGCTCGACGACTGGGCAGAGACGGCCCTTGAGGACGACTTTCTGCTGAACGATCGTTCCGTGACAGCGGCGGGGGACCTAGCAAGCGCGTTAGCGGAAGAACTCATCGCCCTCATCGATGGGGCAAAAAGCGTTGCCCTTGTCTTGGGCCCCCAGGTGGACGCCGCCGCCGTGAAGGATCCGGCCGTCTTCGAGGCAGTTGTTTCCCTGGCTGAAAAGGCCGACGCATCGGTTTATGTCGCGCCATCCCCGTCACGCTGCCCCTTTCCCACCACACATCCCAACTTCGTGGGCGTGCTCGTTCCCGGCATCACTTCCGTGCGGGAACGCTTGGCCGGCCACGACGTGGTCCTCGTCCTGGGAGCCGCGGTTTTCCGTTACCACCGCTGGGAACCAGGCCACTACTTGACAGCGGGAACACAACTCATACACCTGACACAGGATGCCCGCGAAGCAACACGTGCACCCTTCGGTCGGGCCGTAGTGGCCGACGTCGCCGGCGCAGCAAAGACCCTGTCCGAAGGTGTTAAAGACCGCGGTCACCGGCGCGGAGCTCGCGGTTCGCGTGCCCTGCCAGCGGCCAAGACTTCCGCAGCTGGGATGACAGGCACCGAGGTCCTCGAAGTGCTGAACGCACACACCAACACCAACGTGGCCTACGTCAATGAGACGACCACCCTGGACTTAGAGTATCTCGAGCGCATCGCCATCGAACGCCCCAGTATGTACCACTTCCCGGCATCGGGGGGACTGGGCTTCGGCCTCCCCGCGGCCGTCGGGATGTCGCTGGGGGTCCCCGAAAAGACAATCGTTGCGACGGTGGGCGATGGCTCCGCCAATTACGGGATAACCGCCCTGTACACCGCAGCCCAGCGCCAGACGCGAACCGTGTTCGTCATCATCAACAACTCCAGCTACGGAGCCCTGGCGGCATTCGCCGAGCGCATGGGCGTGCCCGATGTTCCTGGTCTCCAGCTGGGCAAGATTGATTTCGTCGCCATTGCCGAAGGCTACGGCGTTCCGGCCCAGAGAACCGAAACCCGCGAAGAATTCGAGCTGGTCTACAAACAGGCATTGGAAGGAAACGGGCCATTTCTTATCGACGCACAGGTCGTTGCTGACTAGGCATCAATTTCCCACCCCACCAACAGTCTTCTCCCAGAGAACGCAGGCAAGGAATCGCAATGACGCAATCCACCCCCAGCTCGGCAATGGCAGGAGCACCGCTAAACAAGTTTCACCTGACCCTGCTCGCGTGCTGTTCGTTCATCATGTTTTTCGATGGCTACGACCTGATCGTCTACGGATCGGTGCTCCCAACCCTGATGAATGAATGGTCCCTTAGCCCGGACCAGGCAGGCTGGCTCGGCAGCGCCGCCCTAATCGGCATGATGTGCGGAGCCGTCTTCCTCGGCTCCCTCGCGGACCGGGTCGGCCGACGCCCGATCATCCTCCACGGCACACTGCTCTTTTCCCTCGCAGCGGCGGCAACAGCGTTGGCACCCAATCCGGACATCTTTTGGGCGCTCCGGTTCATCACGGGGGTCTTCCTCGGAGGGGTGATTCCCAACATTGTGTCCCTGATGAACGAACTGGCGCCCGCTTCCAAGCGACACACCCTGACCACAGTCATGTTAAGCATGTACTCAGTCGGGTCGATCATCGCTACCCTGATCGCATTGTGGGTTCTGCCCCTGCTTGGATGGCAGCCAATCTTCTTCATCAGCGGCGTGTCACTGCTTTTGCTTCCGGTCCTGTACCGCCAGATGCCCGAGTCAATGGCCTTCCTCATGAGCCAGGGACGGGTCACCGATGCCCGCCGCCTGCTGACCCGTGCTCTCCCCGCCGCCGATCACGCCCTGATTGACTGGACCGTCCCCCCAGCCACGCAGCGGGCATCAGTTTCCGTTGCCCAGCTTTTCCGGTCCGGACGCGCCCTCGGAACACCCATGGTCTGGATCGCTTTTGGTATGTGCATGCTCATGGTCTACGGCCTGAACACCTGGCTCCCCAAAATCATGATCGCCAGCGGTTTCGATCTCGGATCCAGCCTGCAATTCCTGGTCGTTCTGAACGTCGGCGCCACCGCCGGTGCTCTCGCGGGAGGATGGCTCGGGGACCGATTCGGAAACAAAAAGGTCCTCGTGGCCTTCTTCGCCCTGGCGGTCCTGTCCCTCGTCTTCCTTGGCATGCACCCGGCTCCTGTCCTGCTGAATGCTCTGCTCTTCCTTGCAGGGGCCACCACTGTTGGGACTCTGGCCGTCGTCCATGCCTTCGGTGCCGACTTCTACCCCACTGGCATCCGCTCCACTGGCGTCAGTTGGTGCTCCGCCATTGGGCGCTTCGGAGCAATCGCAGGACCCATTCTTGGCGGAAGCCTCCTGGCACTCAAGCTCCCGCCGGAGCAGAACTTCCTGATCTTCGCCGTGCCCGGAGTCGTCGCCATCGTCGCCGTACTTCTCGTCATCAGCCCAAAAACGGCATCCCGCGCAAAAACGATGCAGATGCCCGAAGACACCGTTGCAGTCAAGAACTAAAACCACACCCACCGCTACCCCTAGGAGAACCGACATGGCTACCCAGCTTGCACAGGAAACCCTCACTTCGACCGCCTGGATCACGGGCCACCAGTTCATCGGCGGCCAGTGGCGGGACGGCAACTCCCCCACCGCGCTGAACGTCTCAAACCCGTTCAATGGCGACGGTTTGGTCTCGATCCGGCAGGCAGACATCACGGATCTCAACGCCGCCTACACAGCCGCCGAGACAGCCCAGGCGGCCTGGGCAGCCACCAGCCCCGCTGCCCGTCAGCGGGTCATGCTGAAAGCGGCACAGATCCTTGAGGAACGGCGCGAGGAAATCATCTCCTGGCTGGTGGCTGAATCCGGCAGCACGGTCCTGAAAGCCAACATCGAACTCGGTGCCGCGATCGGAATCACCAATGAATCAGCCTCCTTCCCCCATCGTGTCCAGGGACGAATTCTGGAATCCAATACCACCGGCAAGGAAAACCGGGTCTACCGGCGTCCACTGGGCGTTGTAGGTGTCATTAGCCCATGGAACTTCCCGCTGCACCTGACCCAGCGCTCGATTGCCCCGGCCCTTGCCTTGGGAAACGCCGTCGTGATTAAACCAGCCAGCGATACCCCTGTCACGGGCGGACTGATTCTGGCGAAGGTCTTCGAAGAAGCAGGGTTGCCGGCAGGCGTCCTCAACGTGGTCATCGGTGCAGGATCAGAAATCGGTGACGCGTTCGTCGAACACCCGGTTCCGTCGTTCATCTCCTTTACCGGCTCGACTCCGGTGGGACAAAATGTGGCCCGCCTCGCCGCAAGCAACGAACACCTCAAGCATGTGGCATTGGAGCTTGGCGGCAACAGCCCCTTTGTCGTGCTGGCCGACGCCGATATTGATCAGTCCGTCAGGGCCGCCGCAATGGGTAAGTTCCTGCATCAGGGACAGATCTGCATGGCCATCAACCGGATCATCGTCGAAGATGCAGTCCATGACGAATTCGTGGAAAGATTCACCGCCCATGTGCGTACCCTGCCCGTAGGGGATCCTGCAGATCCCTCCACAATCATTGGGCCTGTTATCAACAGCAAACAGCTTCAGGGATTGTGTGAAAAGATCCGGCTCGCCAAAGAACAGGGTGCCCACGTAGTACTCGACGGACAAGTAGACGGAAACGTCCTGCCGCCGCACATCTTCGTCGACGTCACCCCGGACATGGAAATCGCCCGCGAGGAAATTTTCGGTCCGCTGGTGGGTATTATTCGGGCGCAGGATGAACAGCACGCCCTTGAGCTTGCCAACGACAGCAGCTTTGGGCTTTCGAGTGCGGTCTTTACCGGCAGCCCGGAACGTGGCGTCGCGTTCGCCCGGGGAATCAAGGCAGGTATGACCCACATCAACGACATCCCGGTGAATGACGAACCCCATGTGGCCTTCGGCGGCGAGAAAAGCTCCGGACTCGGACGCTTCAACGGGGAATGGGCGATCGAGGAATTTACAACCGATCACTGGGTCAGCGTCCAGAGCAGCCCGCGCCAATACCCCTTCTGATTCTCAGGACAAAAGGCATGAAGTCGGAGTTGCCGGTGCGGGGCAATGCGCCGGCAACTCCGAGCAGCGCTTCACCAACATAAGCAGGAGCATTCATGCCACCCATGAAACCTAATCCGAGCGACCAGGATCCGGACTGCCGATCGGAACCGCGCAAAGCCGCGCTGGAATACCTGCTGGCACAACACCTACCTCATAACACCTAGCACAACAGGAGAGAAGCATGACCGAATACACCAAGGATGCACCCCCAGAAACAGGTATCAGCTGGCCCCGGGCAGTGGCCGTTATCGGAGCTGCGGGCCTCATTGGATCCGGCGTCGTCGAACGGCTCGCGGTCGAGGGCCTTGCAGAGACTGTTCACATGATTGACTTGCGCGACAATATCCTCGACGCGCATGCCATAGACATCTCCGAAGCACAAATACTCTCTGGCACGTCCCGGACCAAACTCGTCGTCGGACCACCCGCCGATGGGTCGCCTGTCGACCTGGTGATCGTCGCAGCGTCCGCTCCAGAGACTCCCGACGGCGACCGGCGGGACTTCCTCCTTGCCAACCTCAGACTGCTTCAGCGCCTCGTTCCCGACATCGAGCGCTTGTCCGGGACCGAGGGAGCTGTAATGCTGCTATCCAACCCGGTCGACGTCCTGGCCGAGTCCCTGCGAAGGCTTTCCAACATCGACCCGGACCGTATCGTTGGCTACAGCCTCAACGACTCGCTGCGGTTCCGCGCCGCCGTCGCCCGTGAATTGCTCATCGCCCCGGATCGTGTCGACGGCCTGGTTCTCGGCGAGCACGGCAACGGACAAGTGCCTCTATTCAGCGCCCTCACCGTCGACGGAAAACCGGCCGACCTTGATCCGGCCCAGCGCACCAGTGTCACCGAAGACATCACAGGCTGGTTCTTCCGATGGTCCGCATTGAAGCCCGGGCGCAGCAGCGGATGGACCACCCCACTGGGCGTCGCCAACATTGTCAGGAGTATGGGGGAGGGGAAACTTCACCCCGCGACGGCGTGGACCAGGGATCGCGATGGCCTGCCGGACAGCTTCGTATCACTGCCCGCGAGGTTCACTCACAGGACCGTCATTGCTGAACTCGGACACATCAGTTCGACCGAGCGTGACCAGCTCATCCAGGCGGCCAAGTCCGTTGCAGCGGCGGCAGACGATGCCCTGGCAGCACTTGACGGCGAGAGCTAGAGTTCCGCGGCGGTGTCACCGTATCTGTGACAGCAGCGGCAGAGCGGACACTGCAGCTTGCAGGAAAGGCTGGCGTCGACTCCAGGTCTTCATGTGGACGATCGGGCGATGAGCTGTGGTTCGAAAACCACGTGACGCTGTTCGGCATTGCCAGCGACGTCAAACTGTTGCAGGAGCAAGTTAATTGCTGCGCGGCCGTAGGCTCTTGGGGATGTGTGGATCGTGCTGACGGGCACTGAGTTGGTGCTGCCGATTTCCAGGTCGTCGTATCCGATGACGGCTATATCTTCAGGAACTTTCAGTCGACCATCGCGCAGTATGCCGTCGAGCAGACCGATCGCCAGGAGGTCGTTCGCGGCGAAGATTCCGTCGGGTATTCTTTCCGGCCCCCGATTCAGCAGTGTCTGCGCAGCATTCCTCCCTTCGGGCAGCGTCCGTTCCTCGACAAGGACGATCTCCAATGTCGCCTCCGGTGTCTCGCGGACTGCCTGCGACGCGCCATGGAAACGGTCGTTGACCTGACGAATATCGAGCGGGCCACCAACGAAGCAGATGCGTCTTTTTCCGCGCTCAATCAAATGTTTGACGGCCAGGTATCCACCCGCCCGGTCGTCTACGGAGACAGAGGCTTGGGATGGCGACTCGGATTTTCGGCCAGTGAGAACAAACGGGATCCCGAGGCCTCGCAGCTTTTGGAGCTGAGCATCCACATCTCCCTGAGCTGCCACGATGACACCGCGGACCTGCTGTCCTGCAAACAACTCCAAATACTGTCGTTCCCGCTCCCTGCTTCCTGCTGTGTTAGCCACAAGAACATGGAACCCTGCCTCGGCGGCTAGTTTCTCAACCTCGTTGGCAACTTCGGAAAACCAGACACTGCCAATATCGATCGTCAAGTGACCGATGACCGTGCTGCCTCCAGCGCGCAGCTGCCGCGCTGCGTCGCTGCGTACATACCCAAGGCTCTGGATGGCTGCCGCGACTCGGGCCCTCACAGGCTCGGACAGCTTGTGCGGAGCGTTGTAAAAGTTGGACACAGTGGTTTTCGAAACGCCGGCGGCCGATGCTACATCGGTGATCGCCACTCTTCTCATCAAACGACTCCTAAGCTTTATGCGCGTGTGGCCGTCGCACCGCTCGTACGCAATCTTGTCACAGCCTCACCTCTCTGCCCTGGATTTGAGTGCACTGTGATCTTGCCAACGCTAAATTGAATCGATACACTCATCCATACGTAGGGTGCCGCAGATAGCGGTGAACCGATACACCAAGCCAAGCCGGATCTACGGATCCCCTAATGCTCGAAGGCGAGTACAACATGGTTACAAAGACTCCCGCGGTGGCGGGCAAAATATGGTTCCGGGCCGGAGTTGCCGGAATGGCGTCCTACCTGGACGCGGCTGCAATTGTCTCTACTGGAACGGCTTTGGTCCTGTTCAAAGGACCCCTTGCACTGACGCCGACGTCGATCGGGGTGTTGTCTTCGCTGCTGACGCTCTCCATCGCCGCGGGATCAATTGTGGGCGGTACTCTCGGGGACCGTTTTGGCCGTAGGCGTGTATTCACCACAACGATGGTTCTGCTGGTAATTGGCGCGGCGGTTATGGCTTCAGCATCCAGCGAATCGCTGCTCTATCTGGGGGTGGTGCTGCTGGGCCTGGCCGCAGGCGCTGATTTGCCGGTGTCGCTGGCACTGATCGCTGAGATCGCTCCTCAGGGTGCCCGCGGCAAGCTCGTCGCGTTCAGCCAAGTCTTCTGGTACCTTGGCCTGATTGCAGCCCAGACCATGGGCCTGCTTGTTGGCGGTTTGGGCGAAACGGGCGCTCGTCTGCTCTACGGACACATTGTCCTCATGGGTGTTGTTGTGCTGTTGTTCCGGCTTCGGATCCCGGAGTCCCGTCAGTGGATTGATGCGCGCGACGAGCTCAAGGCCGACACCCGCGTGACGCGGAAGACTCCCGCAGCCTTCCGGGTGCTCTTCAAGAAGCCCCTACTTACCTCGATCGTCGCACTGACGCTGTTCTACTCAACCTTCAATATTGCGGCCAACACGAAGGGCCAGTTCGGCATCTACATGTATGTCACCGTCGCTGGAGCCAGCGTTCAGACGGCCTCCGCGATTTCGCTGGTCCTGCTTTTCGTCGCCATCTCGTTTGCGATCCTCTTCGTTCGACTTGTTGATGGCCCGCACCGTCTCCGCTTGTTCCTTCTGGGCATCTTCTTCTCTGCTCTCCAATTCGCCATCCCGGCAATCCTGGGCGTGACCGTCTGGACTTTGGCCTTTGGATACGCCTTCGGGACCATCGGACTTGCCTTCGCATTCGAGGGAATCCTCAAGGTCTGGACCCAGGAATCATTCCCGACTCTACTTAGGAGCACCGCGCAAGGAGCCATTGTCGCTGTAGCCCGCGTCGTCGCTGCAGCTGCCGCCCTCTTCACTCCGAGCCTGCTTGCCGTGAGCCCCACCGCACTCCTTGCGGCCCTCTCAGGCCTCGTTATCATTGCCGGCGGGTTCGGTCTCTGGGCCTCACGGCTGCCGAAAGCAGGACTGGCTGAAGCCGCGGACTCCACCTCGAACCAGGCTGCCTACACCCACCCCCAGCAGTAGCAGCTGCTCATCCACGCGGCACCTAAGAGCGCTGGACCCGCCACGTTCGGCAAGATCGGCTGGCGGCCCCCAGACCCGTTTACCAAACAGGAGAACCACCATGGCACGCACCGGCGCTGCAACCCTGACCGGAGCCCCAGGGAACCTACTGGAAAATTATCCGTGGGCCCGTCAATGGCAAGGGGAATGGATCGGTCCGCGGCCAGTGGCTTCCACAAAGGACCGGATGGCAACGGGTGCCCGCAACGCCCCCTTCTCCCGGCATCTCTACCGGTCCACCCTGACCATCGACTCCCTTCCCGAAACAGCCCCGCTGCGCCTTACCGCGGACTCCCGTTACGTCCTGTACGTCAACGGTGAAGAAGTCGGCCGGGGACCGGTCCGCTCCCAGCCAAGAAAACTGCACTACGACACCTACGACGTCGCCAGCCTCCTGCGGGAAGGGAGCAATCAGGTGGTTGTGCTGGTGACCTACTTCGGTTCAGCCAATTCCTTTTGGCAACCAGCGGTAGGCACCGGCAACTTCGGTTCCGTTGGTGTTCTGGCCCTCGAAATGCAACTGGGACATCGCTGGTTCGTCAGCGGTGATGACTGGGAGGTCGAGCCTGCGACAGCTTGGTCGGAACCACCCCGCAAGGGCTTTGCGGGAGGCGTCCCAGTCGAGGTCTTCGACGCCCGCCTCCTGGAACCTGAGTGGAAGGAGGGAACCGCCGGAAACTGGAGTGCAGCGCACGTCCAGCCCGTCGTGCACCTCTCGGGCCTGGGTGCTACCAGGCCACCTACTGACCCGTTCGGCGCACTGCTCCCCCGCCCAATAGGCGCCTGCGGCGGCGAAGAAGTGGCACCTGTTGCAGCTTCTATCGGCAACAGCATGCCTCCGGCCGCAATGGCGGAGGACCCCATAGACAATGTCCGGACCCACTGGCACGGCCTGACATCCACCATGGGCCCGGCCCAACCCGGGGAAGTCAGCTTTGTCGCGACCGGCCCGGCAACCCGCGCCGCCTCTTTCGACTTCGGCCGCATCGTTGCTGGGCACACGGCGTTCACCCTCGACGCACCATCCGGCACGACAATCGACATCCTTTACCGTGAGGCAGCCGACACAACACCCGAAGCAGCCGGACACCACGCGCCAAGGACCGGGGCCAGGTATATAGCGCGCGGCATCGGAGACACTTTCGTCGCGCAGGAGATCAACGGGCTTCGCTGGATCAGCATGATCATCACCGTTCCCGCAGCAGGCACAGTCCGGCTCAGCGAGCTTCGGGTACGTGAGTACCTGTCCCAGCCAACAGGTAACTCATACTTCCGATCAAGTGACCCCGAACTGGACAAGCTCTATTTGGCGGGCGTCCGGACCGTTGCGCTCAATTCCCTCGATGCCTACGTTGACTGCCCCACCAGGGAGCAACGTTCATGGGTCGGCGACGCGGTGGTACACCAGATGGTAAACCTCACCACCTCCGATGATTGGCGGCTGCCGCATTGGTATATCGAACTCGCCAATTCACCCCGTCCAGACGGCATTCTGCCGATGAGCGTTGTCGGGGATCTAGAACACGGCCAAGGCTTTACCATCCCAGAGTGGTCCCTCTACTGGATCCACGGCCTGCACAATATCTACCGCTACTCCGCAGACCGGGCAACGCTGACAGCGGCCACTCCAACGGCCCGCCGCATTCTGGAGTGGTTTGTTCCGTACCTGACAGACGCCGGAGTGCTGGCCAACCTACCCGAGTGGACCCTGACTGACTGGTCAAGCATCTTCCTCAATGGCAAAAGCTCCATACACACAGCTTTTTGGGCGGCCGAATTACGGGAATATGCTGAAATCGCAGAATTCCTCGGCAATGCGGGGGAAGCGTCTTGGGCCCATGCCATGCATGCCAAGATACGCGCCGGCTACGAGGCCTTCTGGGACGAAAAACGTGGAACCTACATTGACCACATCGTGGACGAAGAGCCCCAACCTGCGGCGTCGCAAATCGCTGGAGCCCTCGCCATCATCAGCGGCCTTGCCCCCTCTCACCGAACTGCCCGGATCATTGACTGGATAAGCGACCCAGCGCGTCACGTCACCAGGTCCTGGATAGGAGGCAACGGCACCTACGACGAGGAGAAGATCGCCCGGCAGATCAAAGGCGACCGGCAGGTTGACTGGAACCCTGAAACCCAGTCAGTGGTGGCACAGCCGTTCGCGTCCTTCCTCGTGCACGACGCTTACGCTGAAGCGGGACGACCCGATCTCGTACTAGGCAGCATCCGCCGCTGGTCAACTTTTCTGCAGGACGGATGGGATACCTTCGGCGAATGCTGGGGCTGGGGAACACCAGCACACGGCTGGAGCTCAACGCCCACACGCGACCTGATACAACACATTGCTGGAGTGAACCCAGCTGAACCGGGCTTCACCCGCGCCAAGATCTCTCCCGCATACGGTGCCATCGACCGTCTGGAGGCAAGCACGCCCACCCCATACGGGAACATCGAAATTTCGGTAGCGGACAATCACGCGATCGTGACCAGTCCAGTTCCCTTTACTCTGTTCGATGTCGATGGCAGGGCAACCAACTACCCGCCCGGACAGGCGTAAACCTCCGAGGCCGTTCGTAGTAGGGATGGGACAAATTGGTCGGTGGTCATCGAAGGACGGTTCCAGAAGCGTGCCATTTGTGGTGGCAATGACATGGGTGTCGACCCCACGACAAACGGGTGGGAATACGCAAACATGGTCATAGCGGTTCTGGCACCTTCCTCATTCCGCGGACATCGTCAGGACGCTATGGGCCGGTACCAGTCCGTGCGAGATCCACCGTCTAGGGTTGATGGCATAAACGCTTGTGAGGACTGTTGTGGCGCTGGGGCCGCTGCTCATGGTGAGCTGGCCGTGCCGTCCAGCCAGCGGAGGGCTTCAGGCAGGATCGCGGTGGTCGGGGATCGAAGCAATTGCCCTCCGGCCCTGGTCCGGGCGCCCGTTCAGAATAATGGTTCCCGATTCGGCCACGGTCATGCGCTGGCGGTTGACGACGGCGTCAGTTGCGACAAGTTCGGCGACGGACCCAACCCCGTGCCCGCGGTCGTCGTACTTCACCGGGGGGTAACCGAACGTCATTCCTATACAAAACGCCTGGCACTCCTGAACGTGATTCCGGAACAACGTAGGGACGGTTCACACCGCCGGAAATACGGAAAGACACGGGACATCCCGCGAATCAACGTTACCCGGTCGATGTCGCCGGCCGCGTAAACGCTCCGCAATTCGTAGGGTAGGCTCCCTGGATCCCTTCGGGACTGGGTTCACCCCCGGCATCCGCCTACACCAGCAACTGGATGACGGACGGCGGGGCAATAACCAAGGCACGGACAATCCCGCGCTGCCTGGCTCCCGTCTCCACCTCGGAACGAACCCCCTTGATGTAATCCTGCCGCCCAGTTTCCGACGCGCCCGCGCCGGCTTGGTCTCCATAGGTGCAGCTTCCCGGGCTGGTGGCGATCGTCGCATGCCGAAATGAGCTGTGCTTCCGGTCGAGATACACCCCAACCTGACGTCCATCCCACTCGGACGGGTGTCAGAATAGGATCTGAAATGGCGTTTCCGGACATGCCTTTTGGAAAGTCATAGGTTTCATCCTGACAGCTTCGGCAGGGGTGACTACGGCGGCAGGTCAAGGAATCCGGTATGCGAGGGTTACCACGCTGGACCAGAATGAACAGCGCAAGCTCGGCGGCCAAGCCTTGGATTGGATTTTCAGCGACAAGGCTTCCGGCATCTGTACCCTCAGGCCTCAATTGGCCGAACTGCTGCGCTCCGGTCGTGATGCAGACATCGTCGCGTTGGGCGAACTTCGTGTTTGGCAGGCGGAACCAGGAGCCAAGTCAAATGCCCGGGGGCCTCTCTGATCAGCCTCAGGATCGTGCAATATCCACATAGCCTGCCCGCCCATTGACCCCGGTGCCCGGAGGGGCTGGAATGGAAGGAGCAACCCGGAATCCTGGGCCGGGCCTGACGCGGGGAGGTGCCGCAGTGCCGGCATTTGCAGAATCCGTCCTGTTTGGAGCATTGCAGCTGAGTTTCTGGGGTGCAGTGCTGGTGTGCGCGGTGGCTGCCACCGTCCTGGCTGTCCGCCGGCATTCGACGCCGGACCCTGCCGTCCGCGCTCCGGACCCCGTGTTCTGGGATGTGTTTATGGGCTCTGCCGTGGCGCTTCCGGCCATCCTTATTCCCACGCTCGCGTCACCGTGGTTTGGGGTGGTCCTCGCCGCGCTGGGCGCAGGGGCGGGCGTGGCCACCTACCGGGGCAGCCCCCAGATCCTGGCGTGGCAGGAACGCCGCCGGCAGCTGCGGCTGGACCGGCCCGTAAACACCGCGGCGCAGGCCGAACATGACGCACTCCTGGCCCGGTGGAGCCGCTACGAACTGGACCCTGCCAGCTGCATCGACTACCCCGCCATGACGGATGTCCGGCTGCCCGAAACGTCCGCGCTGATCCGCGCCATGAAAGAGGCAGAGCAGCTGCGGGCCGTGCCGCACCAAGGGTACGCTCCCGCCGTCGTCCGCTTTGGCGCTGCCCTTGCCGCGGCGGAACGTGCTGCCGGGATCCCCGCCGGAATCACCGCCGTCGGACATTAACTGCTGTGTCGCCGCCGCTGGAGTCCGGCCGCGGGGCGCCGTAGCATCCGAGGATGGAACCCACAGAAGCGGAAGTCCGTGACCAGTTCGGCAGGCGCCTGGAGGATAAGGGGGCCTGGCGGCAGGCCATCACCCTGGAAGCTGCCGGGGAACTGACGGCGCGGTGGCTGGAGGGCCATAGCGAATACCAGGCCGCTACCTTTACGGTCCGCTACGACGACGAAACAGAACCGATCGCCACCGAGCTTGCCGCCCTCAACAGGAAGGGGCTGTTCACCAAGGAGTCCCAGCCCGGCCTGCGGACCGGCAGTTCCGCCCAGCGGCAGTACGTCACCGGCTTCTGCAGTGCAGAGGCGGCGGTGGAACTCCTGGCCCTCTCCACCCGGTCCGAGCTGGTGACGGTGGCGCATGCCCCGGGCGAGGCCAGCAGCGCCGCCATCCCGGTAACGCTCGACGGCGGCGAGGTAGTAACGGTCCTTGGCTCCAGCGAGACTCCGGTGCAGGAAGAGCAGATCCAGGACTGGGCGGAGGAAACCAACGAAACGCTGGCGCTCCTGCTCGCCGACTCCTGGTATGTGGAAATCCTGGATCCCGTCTGGGGCCGCAATGACGTGCTGCTCCCGGCCGTCCTCGCAGCGCTGACAGTGGCGCCGTAGCCCGCAGCATTTACGTGTCGGAGGTACCGGCCTTCACCGCCAGCACCGGCCGGTCCGCTTGCATCAGGATCCGTTGCGCGTGGCTGCCCAGGATGAACTTGCCCACCTGCGTGCGGTGGCGGAGGCCGATGACGATCAGTGACGCATCAACCTCCCGGGCGAATTCCAGGAATTCGTCAGCAAGATCGTTTAGGTACGGGGGCTGGATGACGGTAGCCTTCACGCCAGCTTCGGTGGCCCGCTGGGCTGCCTGTGCGAGGACGTCGTCGGGTGCCACTGACTTGTCCACCAGCGCGCCTTCCCGCGCAGAATTGACGATCACCAGGTCCTCGCTGCGGAGCTTGGCTTCGGCGATGCCTGCCGTCAGCGCGGCTTCTCCTGCGGGTGTGGGGACGAATCCGACAACGATGCTCATACCTTCTCCTTGATTTCTGATGTTGACGGGCCCACCGGAACGGAGGCCTTGCGCTTGGCTGCGGCACCGCGGATAACCGGCAGCACGGCTACCAGGACGAACACCACCAGCAGGGTGGCCGAGATGGGGCGGCCGAAGAAGCCGGTCGGGTCTCCGCCGAAGACCAGCAGCGAGCGGCGCATGGAGCTTTCCAGCAGTTCGCCGAGCACAAATGCGAGTACCAGGGGACCTGGTTCAAAGCCGAACTTCTTCATGAGGTAGCCGACGATGCCGAAGACAACCACCAGGGTGACATCGAACATGCTGTTGTTGATGGTGTACGCACCCAGCAGAGTGATCAGGGCCGTGACAGGCGCCAGGATGGCTGCCCGGACGCGGAGGATCTTCACGAAGATTCCCACCAGCGGCAGGCTCATGATCAGCAGCAGGATGTTGCCGATGTACATGGAGTTCACCACGCCCCAGAAGAGCTCGGGGTTCTGCTCCACCAGCTGCGGGCCTGGGGTGACGCCCTGGATCAGCAGCGCGCCGAACATCAGGGCCATGGTGGCGTTGGCGGGGATCCCGAGCGTCAGCAGCGGGATAAAGGACGAAGTGGCGGCGGCGTTGTTGGCAGTTTCCGGTCCCGCCACACCCTCGGGGGCGCCCTTGCCGAAGCGCTCCGGCTGCTTGGCGCGCTTCTTTTCCATGGCGTAGGAGGCCATCGAGGCGATGGTCGCACCGCCACCGGGAAGGATGCCCAGGAAGAATCCGAGCACCGACCCGCGGCCGATCGCGCCGGAGGCCTGCTTCAGGTCCTTCCTGGAGGGCCAAACATTGGCAACCTTCGACGGCGCCTTCGCGGCCCGGTGCCGTTCCTCCAGGTTGTAGAGGATCTCACCGAGTCCGAAAAGACCCATGGCGATCGGCACAAAATCGATGCCGTCTGCGAGTTGCAGGCTGCCGAAGGTAAAGCGGCTTTCACCGGTAAAGATGTCCCTGCCGACGGTTGCCAGCAGGAGGCCGAGGGCCGCGGCGATGAGCGCCTTGGCTTTTGATCCGTTGCTGATGGTGGCCACCAGGAGGATGCCGAGCATGGCCAGCGCGGTGTATTCCGGCGGACCGAAGTCCAGCGCGAAGCTCGCCACAATGGGGGCCAGGAACGTCAGGCCGATGATCGAGGCAGTGCCGCCGATGAAGGAGCCGATGGCCGCCAGGCCCAACGCGGTACCGGCTTTGCCCTGCTTGGCCATCTGGTAACCGTCGAAGACGGTGACAACAGAGGACGCTTCGCCGGGGAGCCGGAGCAGCACTGACGTGATGGTGCCGCCGTACTGGGCGCCGTAGAAGATGCCGGCGAGCATGATGATGGCCGTGACGGGCTCAACGTTGTAGGTGAGCGGAAGCAAAATGGCGATGGTTGCCGCGGGCCCCAGTCCGGGCAGCACACCGATCAGCATGCCGATCACGACGCCGATCAGGCAGTAAAGGAGGTTTGTCGGCTCCAGGACAACGGCAAATCCGTTGATGACGGGATTTAGAAAATCCACGGGGGTCTCCTAGAAGAGGTGGGGGATGGAGGTTTGGAGCGCGAGGACGAAGATGGCGTAGAAGGAAATCACGACGGCGGCACTGACCACCAGCGTGGAGCGCCACGTTTCGCCTCCCAGGAAGCGCATCCAGATGATGCACAGCGCCAGGGCTGGCAGCTCAAAACCTATGAGCGGCATCAGCGCAACCATGGCGGCGAGGGTCACCAGGCCGGTCAGCGGTGCACCGGACATACGGGTGAACTTCTCCGCATCCCGGTTGTGCCGGCCGGCGATCAGCTGGAACAGCCCGAGAGCCACCATGACGCAGCTGATGATGAACGGCCACAGGCCGGGCTGCGGCTTGTCAGGAGTCCCCACTCCCATCAGGATGGCCAGGACGGCCGCTCCGGCCCCCACACCAAGGACCACCAGTGAGGATGCCGCGTTGGCCAGGGCACCTGCTGCCGGAGGCTTTTCTTCTTCCCATTGCGCCGCAAGCTGTTCCGGCGTCAGGTCGTCCAGTTCGCCGGCAGACTCCGTGGACGTTCCTGTCACAGGAGTCACTTATTTCCGCCAAGGCTGATGTCATACTTCTCCACCAGTTCCTTGTATTTCGCCGCGTAAGCCTTCCAGTCGGTGGCCACTTCCGCACCGGAGATCTCCTTGGGCGTCAGCATGTTCTTCTTGTTGAACTCCTTGTAGGCGTCCGACTTGAAGGCCTCCTTGAACGCGGCCTGCAGCTTGTCCTTGACCTCCTGCGGGGTGCCCTTCGGAGCGGCGATGGCGCGGTACTGCGCCACCGGAACGTCGTAGCCTGCTTCCTTCGCCGTCGGGGTGTCCGGCAGGAACGTGTTGCGCTCTTCGGAGAAGACCAGGAGCGGGGCCACCTTTCCGGCCGCGATCTGCGGCATTGCTTCACCGAGCTGGATGGTGGCGAGCTCCACCTGGTTGCCCAGTGCGGCCGTCAATGCGGGCTTACCGCTGTCAAACGGGATGTCGGTACCTTTGACGTTGGCCTGTTTGAAGAGCACGGTCTGTGCAAGCTGGCTGCCGGTGCCGACACCCGTGGTACCGAAGGTCACGTTCCGGCCGGCATCGGTCACATCCTTGAAGGTCTTGAAACCGGACCCGGGACTTGCCACCAGGACGTAGTCGTCCTGGGACAGGCCGGCAATGATGTCCAGGTCGTCAATGTTGACCGCTTCGCCAGCTGAGACTGCCAGCGGCGTAATGGTTATCAGGGATGCGTTCAGCAGGACGAGCTCCTGCCCATCGGCGGGCATGCCGGCCACTTCCTTGGTTGCCAGGGCGCCGTTTGCACCCGGCTTATTGACCACGGGCATCGGCTGGCCAAGGGTTTTGGAGGCGCCTTCGGCGAGGGCGCGGGCAATCAGGTCCGTGCTGCCGCCAGCGGCCTGACCTACCGAGAGATTGACGGGGCCCGATGGGTATTTGGATGAATCGGCTCCGGCGCTGCCTGCGACGTTGCCGCAGGCGGTCAGTGCCAGCAGCGCAACGGCAGAGGCCGCTCCCAGGATCGTGCGGCGTGTGGGGAAGTGCATCATTGGAACTCCTCGTAGAGATTCGGGCGAGGCCCGATCGTCGCTGTGAACCGAATCACTTCTGGCTCGCTCAACGACTATAGGGAGACGTTATGATGCATGTCTAAGCCCAAAAATGCATGGGGTGATACCTGAAAGGCATCATGTTCACTTTTGACCAACTCGCCGGATTCATCGCGGTCGCGGAGGAACTCCACTTCGGACGTGCGGCGGAAAAGCTGAATATGACCCAACCGCCGCTCAGCCGCCAGATCCAGAAGCTGGAGAAGAGCATCGGCACGGAACTGCTGGAGCGCGACAACCGCAAAGTGCAGCTCACCCCGGCCGGGAGCGCTTTCCTGGACGAAGCCAAGCGGCTGATGGCCCTGGCCAACCGCGCACCGGTGACAGCCCGCCGGATCGCCACCGGCCGCTCGGGCGTGCTGCGCGTGGGCTTCACCGCCGCCAGCGGGTTCAGCATCCTGGGGCCGCTCTTGGAAGAGATCGCGTCCATTCTTCCCGAGGTGGACATTGACCTCCAGGAGCTAGTGACCGGGGAACAGATCCAGGGCCTGTTGACCGGCGAGCTCGACCTGGGCTTGGCCCGGCCGCCCTTCGACAGGGAAATCTTCGATTCGCACCTGCTGTACAAAGAGTCCATGGTGCTGGCCGTGCCAACAGGCCACCGTTTGGCGGACCTGTCCCGCCCCGTGGAGGACGAAGACATCGGGGACGAACCGCTCATCATGCATTCACCGACGCAGGCCGCTTACTTCTACGACCTGGTCATCCGCATGCACTCCATCAACCACGGGAACGTCCTGCACACCGTGAGCCAGATCCTCACCATGGTCTCCCTGGTCGCGGCCAAGCGGGGTGTGGCTTTTGTCCCCCATTCAGCCACGCTCCTGGCGATCAAAGGGGTCGAATTCCTACCGCTCGCCGGCCCCAGCAGCGACGACCCTGTTGAGCTACATGCCATCTGGAAACGCAAGGTGGCCAACCCGGCGTTGCGGCGGCTCCTGCAGGACCTGGAGTTCCGCGCCGGGTAGGGCGGACGCCGTTTCCTGCTCCGCACCGAGGGCGATGCGGGTTAAGAATTCACTGTCCCGGATGACGTTCTCCGGAAGGTCCGCTTCCACGAACTCCAGCATGAGGTCCGTGGACCCTCCCCTGTCCCGGAGGATCTCCGCCACTGAACTCCACAGCTGCCTACGGTCCGCGAGTGGCAGCCGTTCACGTCCGGGCCACCAGGAAAAGCAATGGATGCCTACGACGTGATCCAGTACCTGACGCAACGAGTCGACGGCCTGCTCGTCGGTAAGTCCGACGGCGGGCTGCCAGTATGTTCCGACGTTGGGCCGGCCCACGCGTACCAATAACTCCAGGGTGGTTTCCGCCGAGTCAGTCAGCGTTCCGCCGTGGTATTCGAAGGCGATTTCCAGTCCATACGCCGTTGCAAGCCCGGAGATCCGCTGCGCGTCCGCGACCACCGCATCCCAGACCTGCGAGCTGGCGTCCAGTGACGCCGATTCCCCCGCCCAGACCCTGATCCGCGGAGCTCCCAGGGCTGACGCCAAAGCCGCGACAGCGCCGAAGTCACCCCGGCTCCCCACACGGTAGTAGGAACCGAGGGACAGTACTTTGAGGCCGGCTGCCGCGGTCGCCTGCTTGGCCCGGAGTGCGGCTGCCGCATCGGGGACGTGCGCTTGGCTGCTCCACTCGATGCCGGCGAGGCGGGCCGCGGAAACGACGCCCACAACGTCCTCGATGCTGCTGTTCCGCAACGTCACCGAGCAAATGCCCGGTGTCAGGACACTCATGCCATGCCGTCCAGCGTCTCCCGGCTGATTGAATGCTCCGGCGCCCTGCCCTGCGCCAGGCGTTCCACCTCCGTCACGGCGAGGTCGCCCATCCGGGCGAGCTCGTTGCCCAGGGAGCCGGCGATATGGGGCGTCAGAATTACATTGGGCATCCCGTACAGCTCATCGCCGTCCGGCAGCGGTTCAGGTGCTGTGACGTCAAGGACGGCGCTGAGCCGGCCGCTGCGCAGCTCGGTACGCAGCGCGGCGTGATCCACCAGGACGCCACGAGCCGTGTTAATGAATGTGCTTCCGTCCTGCATTTGCGCGAGTTCTGCCGCGCCGATCATCCCGAGGGTCGAAGGCAGCACGGGAGCGTGCAGTGAGACCACCTTGCTGCTGTGCATCAGCTGCTTCAGGGTCACCAGTTCGACACCCAGGCGTGCGGCCTCGGATGGCGAGACAGTCGGATCCGACAGCAGGACACGCAGCCCGTGCGACTTCAGGCGTTCCATCACCAGGCGCCCGATCCGGGAGGCACCAATGATGCCCACAGTGTTTCCGTTATTGCCCACATCCTGCCGCAGGACCTCCTTCCGGTAGCCGGACTGCCGTGCGCGTTGCCCGGCCTGGAAGGCGAAGGCGTCCTTTCCGGCGAGGAGTATGAAGGCCAGAGCATATTCCGCCACCGGGACCGCATTGGCGTGCGCCGCCGTGGTGACTGTCAGTCCGCGGTCCCAGGCCACTGGTGCCACATGGTTCTTGACCGTTCCTGCGGCATGCGCCACGAGGCGCAAGCCGGGAGACAGGTCCAGGACGGACGCATCGATCCTGGGGCTGCCCCACCCCGTAATCAGCGCTGTGGTCCCGGCCAACACCTCCCGCGCCCGGGGAGTCGTGAAGTCGGTCAGCACATCTGTGCTGACAACGTCCGCAACCGCCCGGAGGCGGGCGAAACCTTCAGCATTGATGAGGCCGTCCCTGAGCTCATTGGAGCCCATGGCGAAGGCCACACGGGGCCGCAACTGACGCTCGCCGTCGTCGTCCGTCCGGCGGTTCATCCTTTCAGCCCTGCGCTTGCCATGCCTTCAACAAACCGCTTCTGCGCAAAGATGAACAGGATGATCATCGGCAAGGTGGCAAGTGCCGTCCCGGCCATAAGGTACGGCCACAGGACGTCGGACTGATCCTGGGAGAAGATCGCGAGGCCAAGCTGGAGCGGCCTGATTTCGTCAGTGTTGGTGATCATGAGGGGCCAGAGGAATGCATTCCAGGCTCCTTCGACCTGAAAGACGAAAATGGTGACCAACGCGGGCTTGATCAATGGTGTCATTACCTTCAGGAAGATCCCGAACTCCCCCACGCCGTCCATACGGGCCGCATCGGCCAGTTCTGACGGAAGCGAAACGTAGAACTGCCGGGCCAGGAACGTGTACATCGGGCCGGCCGCAAGCGGGATGATGAGACCCCACCAGGAATCCAGCCAGCCCGTGCCGCCTTGGCCAAGAATGTCATTGCCGCCGAACAGCGGCATGCTTTTCACGATCAGGAACAACGGGACCAGGATGATCTGGAACGGAACCATCAGCAGCACGATGAAGTAGTTCAGCAGCGATTTGGCCCCGCGAAGGGGGAGCTTGGCCAGGGCGTAACCGGCCATGGTGCAGACGGCCAGGGTCACAGCTGTCTCACCGATGGCGATGATAAAGCTGTTGCGGAAGTAGTTCAGGAACGGGGCGATTTTCATCGCTTCCGCGAAGTTCTCCCAGTGGTACTCGTTGGGCAGCCAAGTGAAGACACCCACTTCGTTGGGAGCCTTGAGCGCGGTCAGTACCATCCAGATGAACGGCGCGAGCATCAGCAACGAGCCCACCGTCAAGGCCGCATACAGGGCAATCCTGCCGGGTTTGATTCGTGCGGTTCTATTCACTCTTATCAGATCCTTGAAGCTTCCGGCCCACAATGATGAACACGCTGATCAGGAGGATCATGACCACCGTTTCGGCTGAGGCATAGCCGAGCCGCATCCCTTGGAACGCATTATTGTAGATGTCCAGCACCAGGACGTTAGTGGAGATCCCGGGACCTCCCCTGGTCATGACGTAGACGAGGTCATAGACCTGGAAGGTGCCCACAATCGAAGTGATCAGGACAAAGAACTGGGCAGGAGCCAGGGCTGGCCACTTCACATGCCTGAAGGTCTGCCAAGGGTTGGCGCCGTCCAATTCCGCGGCTTCCACGAGTTCCCGGGAAACACCCTGCAGGGCGGCTAAGTAGATGATCATTTTGGCGCCAAGCCCCTGCCAGATCCCCACCAACATGAGGGAGGGCAGTGCTGTGTCGGGGCTGTTGAGGAACGGCTGCGGACCGAAGCCGAAGAAGCTCAGCGCACCGTTGGCCAGGCCTGCCCCGGGGTTGTAGATCCACAGCCATACGGTGGCAACCGCCACCGTGGCGGTCACCGTGGGGATGTAGAAGGCAGTCCGGAAGAACGCCATGCCGCGAAGCTTCTGGTTGAGCCCCAGTGCGATGACCAGCGCCAGGCCCATGGAGATCGGCACCACCACGATGGCGTACAGAACAGTGTTCACAAAGGCGGTCTTGAAGTTCTGGTCACCCATCAGCTCGACGAAGTTATCAAAACCAACCCACGCCCATTCGCCGCTGAAGCTGTAGTCGGTCATGCTTAAAAACAGTGCAGCGACGGTGGGTACAGAGATAAACACCGTGGAGTGCAGCAGCGCCGGAGTCAGCAGGAACCAGCCGGCCCACACCTGCTTCCGTGTGACGGAGCGCCGCTTCGGGCGGCCGCCGCGCCGTTTGGCGGCCGCGGGTTTCCGCGGGCCTGCCGGCGCCACGGTTGGGGACTCCGACGCCGGCGCCGGCGTCATGGTTGCTCGGTTGGTCATTTTGAAAGCGCCGCCAGGGACGACAGGACTTCCTCTGCCGGACGCTTGCCGAGCAGGGCTTCGTCGAGGCCGGAGTTGAAGGACTTACGCACTTCCAGCCAGTTCGAGGCTCCGCCTTCGTAGGCCGCGTGCGAGAGGTTTTCCGCGACGAACTTGCTCAGCGGGTTGGACTGGGCCTGCCCTGTTTTCGCGGTGTCCTTGGTAGCCGGGATCTTCGAATTGAGCTTGGCCTGGGCGTTGTTGGCCTCCGGCTTGATGAGGGATTCGATGAAAGTCCAGGCAGCCTTTGCATTCTTGGTCTTGGCACCGATCGAGGCAATGTCGCCGCCCACGAACTCGGCCTTGGTGCCGCTGTCCAGCAGGAAGAAGCTGAGGTCGTCACAGTTGGCCTGGCCGATGCCCTTGTCGCTGCAGTCGACGGCGCCACCCACCATGCCGATGGGAGCCTCATTCGTGTAGACCAGGGGCTTCTTTGCAGAGTTCATCTGGCCGAACGTCTGGACGTTGTTGATCATGCTTTTCATCCATTCGAGCGTCTCCACGCCTTCAGCGTTGTTGAAGTTCGGCTTGCCGTCCACGAACAGGGGCGTGCCTGTCGAAGCCAGGAAGGTGGTGAACGTCTGCCGGTAGGCCCCGGACGCTGCCCAGAAGTCGAAGCCGGGACGGGTGATCGCGCCGGAGGCATCGCGCTTGGTCAGTTTCTCGGCTGCTTTTTTCAGCTCCGCCATGCTGGTCGGCGGCTTTTCGGGGTCCAGGCCGGCTTCGATAAAGGCGCTCTTACGGAAAGCCACTGCGCGGGCATCAGCGATCAGCGGGTAGCCGTATACCTTCTCATCGTGGGTGACGGCCGGGACCATCGCCTCCGCTGTCTTGGAGCTGATGTCCTCCTTGGTAACCCCCACATCCGCGAGATCCTTGAAGACCTTCTTGGCGGCGAACGGCTGGATCCAACCTATCCCCGTGACCAGGACGTCATAGCCGGATCCGGAGGCGATCGAAGTGGAGATCTTCTCATTCATGGTGTCGTACGTGACGAAGTCCGGTTCGATGGTCATCTTCGGGTAGGTCTTGTTGAAGTCGTCAACGACCTTCTGGAATTCCGCCTTGCCTTCGTTGGAAAGGGGGTACGTGGGGATCATGATCCGCAGCGATCCGGTAGCCGTCGCGGGGTCGTCCGTGGATGAGCTCGGCGCACTGCCAGAGCCGCACGCCGCCAACGCAAGCCCGAGGCCGACGGACATCGCCATGACCTTCAAAGCGTTCTTCTTCATGAGTTGTCTCCCTTGACTGTGATGCGCCGCACAGGGGCCAGCGCCTCCTAAGAAGGTAGATCGAAACAACCCTTCATTCAATCGTTTCGTGCATGATCGAACATTATCGGTCAGATGGAATTTCCCTTGCTCCGCAGGATTCGCGGATGTGCAACGTAGGCAGCAGGGAGAGGTGGGACACCGGGCCCGCAATCGTGGAGCCATAGCCGATGCTGCGCATGAGCTGCTCGAGGGCAAGGGAACCCACGGCATGCTTGGGGGGCGATACTGCCGTCAGTGGGACAGGCGCCATGCTCGCGGTGACGTCGTCATAGGCCACCACGGCAATATCCTCCGGTATCCGGAGTCCCCGCTGGAAGGCGAGCTCAACCAGGAGGGCGGCGGCCATGTCGTTGTGAACAAAGAATGCCCGTGTCCCGTTGGCCAGGCAGCGGTCAAGGAGCTGGTCCAACTCAGCCGGCACACCGTCTCCGCCCACCCGCCCCAGCTGGACAACTTCCGGCTGATCCGTCAGACCGAGAATCTCCCGGGCGTCCCGGCAACCGAGTTCGAGCCAGTACGAGGTAGGCGTTGCGGACATGGCGACCGCTATGGACCGGTGGCCCAGTCCGTAGAGGTGCCGCAAGGCCAGGACAGCACCGGCCCTGTGATCCGTCCGGACGTGATCCATTTCCCGCTTGAGGCTTGGGCTGCCGAACGCCCGCTCCATCAGCACCGTAGGAACACTGATGTCCTCCACCCAGGCTGCGGCCCCAGGATCGGAGTCACCGGCCGCAGTGGCCAAGAGGATACCCTCCACCCCGAGAGCGATCATTCGGCGCACGCGGTCCTGTTCGACGGCACCGTAGTCGGAGACCCCGAGGACCAAACGGACACCGAAACGCTCCGCCGCCGATTCGGCCCCGCGGATGACTTCGCTGAAGTAATACATGCTGCTCGGCACCACGATACCCACCAGTTTCTGGCCGGGACTGCCGGGCTGTTCCTGTCCGCGACGGACAGCGCCGCCATGGATGCGGCTCAGCATCCCGGCAGAGTGGAGGCCATTGAGATCCCGCCGGATAGTGACCTCCGCGACGTTGAGTTCCCGGGCCAAGTCCACGGCGCGCACGCGGCCGTAGAGGCGGATGTGCTCAAGTATGAGCTTCTGGCGTTCCTCTGCGAGCATGGCATGCTTCCTTCATCCGAGATCAGTTTCGTGGCTACCGTTGCAATATCGATCATATTCCGATCAAATGAACATACGCGCAAGGCGCGTCCGGCCGTCGGAACGCTCCGGGCCGGACTGCAACCGCCACCATGACGAAGAATGAGGAACGCCAGTGGAGTCGACCAAGGGGCCATCGCGCTCGGCCCGGCTGCTCGGCGTATTCGAGACGGCCGGGGACATTCTGACGCTTCAACTGTTGTTCCTGGTGGCGTCCCTGCCTGTGATCACGATATTTCCGGCGGCCCTGGCGCTGCAGTACTCCCTCGGCGATATCTTCGTGGAAGGAAGGCCCCGGCCTGCGAGGCTCTTCCGGACCAACTTCATCTGGGCCATAAGGCGTACATGGAAAGTGGCTGTTCTGCTGCCGTTGTTGATGATTCTTGCGGCTGCGTCGCTTTTGTTTTGGTTGGCGGCAGGCGGGTTGGCAGGAGTAGTCGCCCTCTGCATCCTGATTCCGATGTATGGAGTGCTGGTTGCCGGCTATGTGGCCGTCCTCGCATCCACCCTTGAAGCCGCCGCCTCGAGGACAGGCGCCCGTGGATGGGACAGCATTGCGGGATTCCGCGAACGGCTTCATAAGGCCTGGTCGCTGGCGCAGCGCCGGGCCATCCCCTTGGCGCTATCCGTCGTCGTGATGGTTACCTGGCTGCTTGTGCTGGCCAAGCTGCCAACTCTGGTGCTTGTGGGAACTGGTCTGGTGCCGGCCGGATTGGCGTGGTGGGTGGCCAACCCCTGGGTGCAGGACCGGCGGGCAGAAATCGCTGGCAGCAACAACTGAACTGCCACCTGGCGAGGCGAGTCCGCTACTTCGCTGGAATTCCGGAGGGGCCCGATGATGCTGTTCGGGTATCAATCAATACGAAATAGGGCTTAGACAGGCATCATGTGGCCTGCCTACTCTGGACAGGAACCGACACCCCGCCCGCGAAAATTAGCACGCGGCGCCCACACAGAGGACACCACCGTGGCAAAGTACACCCCGCAGGAACTGGCAGACACCCTCAAGGAAGGCCTGCTGTCGTTCCCGGTGACGTCATTCGATGCCCAGCTGCAGTTCGACGAGGAAAACTACCGTAAGCACCTTGCCTGGCAGGCCAGCTTCCCGGTTGCCGGCCTCTTCGCGGCAGGCGGCACCGGCGAAGGCTTCTCCCTCACGCCGTCGGAATCCGAGCGGGTGGTCCGCGCCGCCGTCGATGAAGTCGGCAGCATTGTCCCGGTGCTCGCCTCAGCGGGCGGTTCCACTGCACAGGCCATCGAGAACGCCCAAGCTGCGGAGGCCGCCGGCGCCGACGGGCTCCTGCTCCTCCCCCCGTACCTCACTGAGGCGGACCAGGGCGGCCTGATCGACCACGTCAGCGCCATCTGCAGTTCAACCTCGCTGGGTGTCATCATCTACAACCGCGCCAACGCCATCTACAAAGACACCACGGTGGCCACCCTGGCAGACCGCCACGAAAACCTGATCGGATTCAAGGACGGCGTGGGCGACCTCGAACACGACGCGCGTGTCTATGCCAAGCTCGGCGACCGCCTGTTTTACCTCGGCGGCCTCCCCACGGCGGAAACCTTCGCGCTCCCGCTGCTGCAGCTGGGCATGAGCACTTACTCCAGCGCCATGTACAACTTCGTCCCGCAGTTCGCGCTGGACTTCTACCAGGACGTCCGCAACAACGACCGCGTCGCCGTGAACAAGAAGCTCAACGACTTCGTCATCCCATACCTGGACATCCGCGACCGTGTGAAGGGCTACTCGGTCTCCATCGTCAAGGGCGGCCTGGATGCGATCGGCCGCTCCGCCGGCGGGGTCCGTCCGCCGCTGCAGAACCTGGCACCCCAGGACTTCGCAGACCTCAAGGCCCTCATCGCCACCGCTTCTTGAACCACAGTCTCCTGATCAACGTCTCTCCTAAGGAGTCAGCACTATGACACTCACCGGACATTCCCTGATCGCCGGCCGGCCCGTCGCCGGCGACGGCAAGACCGCCTTCGGCTTCAACCCCGCCACCAACGAGCAGCTTGCTCCCGCGTATTCGCTTATCACCGAAGAACAGCTGACGACGGCGACCTCCGCCGCCGCGGCTGCCTACCCGTCGTTCAGTACCCTGGATCCCGAGACGCACGCCGGTTTCCTGGAAGCAATAGCCGAGAACATCGAGGCGATCGGCGATGAACTGATCATCCGCGCTGGCCAGGAAACCGGGCTTCCCACGGCCCGGCTGCAGGGCGAACGCGCCCGCACCACCGGCCAGCTGCGGCTTTTCGCCGCAGTGGTCCGGCAGGGCGACTTCCGCGGCGTCCGCATCGACCCGGCCCTGCCCGACCGCACGCCTATGCCCAGGGCGGACATCCGCCAGCGCCAGATCCCGATCGGTCCGGTGGCCGTGTTCGGCGCCAGCAACTTCCCGCTCGCGTTTTCGACGGCGGGAGGAGACACCGCGTCCGCCCTCGCCGCAGGCTGCCCGGTGGTCTTCAAGGCCCACAACGCCCACCCCGGGACCAGCGAACTCGTGGGCCAGGCCATCGTCAAGGCTGTTGCGGATGCAGGCCTGCACCCCGGCGTCTTCTCCCTGATCTACGGGCCCGGTGCCAGCATCGGCCAGGCCCTCGTGGCCGACCCCGCCATCAAAGCAGTCGGCTTCACCGGCTCCCAGAGTGCCGGCAGCGCCCTGATGCGCACCGCAGCAGCCCGGCCGGAACCCATCCCGGTGTACGCGGAAATGTCCTCGCTGAACCCGGTGTTCGTGTTCCCGGGCGCCCTCAACGGCTCCGCCGAACAAATCGATGCCCTGGCGCAGCAGTACGTCACCGCCGTCACCGGCAGCTCAGGCCAGCTCTGCACGTCCCCCGGACTCCTGTTCGCCCCCTCAGGCGAGCTGGGCGACAAACTCGCTGCCGCCGTCGGACGCGCTATCTCCACCTGCGCCGGACAGACAATGCTCACCGAAGGCATCGCCAGCTCCTGGCAGGCCGGAACTGAGGTACTCGGCTCCGCTGCCGGCGTCAACGTCGTCGGACAAGGCACCCCCGGCCCCACCGAAAACGCACCCGCCCCCACCATCTTCGGCACCCAGGTCAGGGACTTCGTCTCCAACCACGTGCTGCACGAAGAGATCTTCGGCGCGGCATCGCTGGTGATCCGCTACTCCTCCACCGAGGAACTCCTCGAAGCCATCGGCCGGCTCGAGGGCCAGCTCACCGCCTCCCTGCAGCTCACCGAGGAGGACTACCCGACGGCGGCACCCCTGATCCCCGCCCTCGAACAGAAGGTGGGGCGCATCATCGTCAACGGCTGGCCCACCGGCGTCGAAGTGGGCCATGCCATGGTCCACGGCGGACCGTTCCCCGCAACCTCCGACACCCGCACCACCTCGGTCGGCACCCTCGCGATCACCCGCTTCCTGCGTCCAGTCGCCTACCAGAACATCCCCCAGGAACTCCTGCCCGCAGCGCTCCAGGACGCCAACCCCTGGCACTTGAACCGCCGCATCGACGGCACGGTTGAAGCCGCAGCCGACGCAGAAGATAAGGTCAACGCATGAGCAACCAGCCCACCATTGCCCGTGTGGAAGTGGTGCCGGTGGCCGGCCACGACAGCATGCTGATGAACCTCAGCGGCGCGCACGGACCGTTCTTTACCCGCAATGTGGTCATTGTGACCGACTCCGAGGGCCGCACCGGCCTGGGCGAGGTCCCCGGCGGGGAGAAGATTAAGTCCACCATCGAAGAGGCCGGAACGCTGATCACCGGCCAGCCCGTGGCCCGTTACCGCTCCCTGCTGCGCGGGATTGCCGCAGAGTTCGCGGACCGCGACGCCGGCGGCCGCGGCCTGCAGACGTTTGATCTGCGCACCACGGTCCACGCCGTCACCGCCGTCGAGTCCGCCCTTTTGGACCTGCACGGCCAGTTCCTCGGCGTTCCGGTCGCTGAGTTGCTGGGCGACGGCCAGCAGCGCAGCTCGGTGCCGATGCTCGGATACCTCTTCTTTATTGGTGACCATGCACGGACGGACCTTCCTTACCTGGTGGAGGACGTCCCCAAGGACCGCTGGGAGACGCTCCGCCGCCAGGAGGCGATGACGCCGGAGGCGGTGGTCGCGCTGGCCGAAGCAGCCCAGGAGCGCTACGGCTTCAGTGACTTCAAGCTCAAGGGCGGCGTGTTGTCCGGGGACGACGAAGTTGACGTTGTCACGGCCCTCGCCAAGCGATTCCCCGAGGCGCGGGTAACTCTTGACCCGAACGGCGGCTGGCTCCTGGAGGAGGCAATCCGCCTCGGCAAGCGCATGCAGGGCGTTGTGGCCTATGCAGAGGACCCGTGCGGCGCGGAAGGCCGCTTCTCCGGCCGAGAGGTTATGGCTGAGTTCCGCCGAGCCACCGGGCTGAAGACGGCCACGAACATGATCGCCACGGACTGGCGGGAGATGTCCCACGCCATCCGCAGCAACGCGGTGGACATTCCGCTGGCGGACCCGCACTTCTGGACCATGTCCGGCTCGGTCCGCGTGGCGCAGCTGTGCAAGGAGTTCGGCCTGACCTGGGGATCGCACTCGAACAACCACTTCGACATTTCCCTGGCCATGTTCACCCACACCGGTGCGGCCGCCCCGGGCGAAATCACCGCGCTGGACACCCACTGGATCTGGCAGGACGGGCAGGGGCTCACCAAGAACCCGTTGCAGATCCGCGACGGCGCCATCGAAGTTCCGGACGCTCCGGGGCTGGGGATCGAGCTGGACCGGGCGGCGCTGGACAAGGCGCACGAACTGTACCTGCAGCACGGCCTCGACGCCCGCGACGACAGCATCGGCATGCAGTACTACATCGACGGCTGGTCCTTCGACCCGAAGCGGCCCTGCCTGGTCCGCTAGGACCATCGCTTCCCCACGGCCGGCCCTCTCCAACAGGGTCGGCCGTGCGGAACCTCCAACAGCTAAATAGAAGGGTGGCCTGTGGGCGGCGTTGTTTCCGGAATCCTGATCGTCTCCGTCGTCATTGGCGTGGGCTATTTCGCTGCCCGGTTGCGGATCCTGGGGCCGGAAGTCCAGGGCGCGCTGACCCGAACCGCCTACTACGTCACGAACCCGGCGCTGCTGTTCACGGTGGTTGCCGGCAGCGATATCCGCGCCGCCCTGGGGACCGATGCCCCGCTCGCGCTGCTCTCCGCAGCGATAGTGGGGCTTCTCTATTGGCTGGCGAGTTTCCTGTTCTTCCGGCGCCCTGCTGCTGAGACCGCCGTCGGCGCCATGGCCAGCAGCTACGCAAACGCCAACAACATCGGTATCCCGGTGTCCCTATACGCCGTGGGGACGGCGCAGCACGTGGCTCCCGTGCTCCTGGTCCAACTCCTGGTGATGGCGCCGTTCTACCTGACGGTCCTGGGGCTGGTCTCCGGTTCCAAAATCTCGTGGAAGAAGATGCTGCTGCAGCCGTTCGGCAATCCCATGATCATCGCGTCCGCATTGGGCGTGGCCGTCGCCCTCACCGGCTGGACCGCGCCGGACCTGCTGCAAAAGCCGATCGACATGCTGGCCGGCGGGGCCGTGCCCATGGTCCTGCTGGCCTTCGGCCTGTCCCTCGCCGGCCGCGCGCCCCTGCAGAAGGACGACGGCCGGACCGAAACCCTCGTAGCGACGTTCCTCAAGATCGGAGGGATGCCGCTGATTGTGTGGGTTCTTGGCCGCTTTGTCTTCGGGCTGGAAGGCCAGCATCTCCTGGCCAGCGTGATCATGGCGGCACTTCCCACGGCGCAGAATGTGTTCCTCTTTGCCTCTCCTTACGGCCGCGGCATGACGGTGGCCCGCGACGTCATCCTGTGCACCACGGTTCTCAGTGTGGGCGCACTCCTGGCCGTCGCCTGGCTGGTGGGATAGACGCGGGGCAGATCTTCCAGCTGCCCCTTCGGACGTCCGACGGCGGGTCCGACGAATGGCCCTGAATCGTTCCGCGCGTCGTTGCGTTGACCTCCGTCGTTGCTACCGCATAGTGGACCCAAACCCTCGATTGAGTTCATTTCCGGCGATCGATTCCGGTCCTCGAATAGCGATGACAGGCGACATAGATGGAGATCGCATGACTACCGAACAGCCCGCTGGTCGGTCGGGTTTCACAGGGATCGACGTGCGTAGTTCCCGATGGTGGAGCCTCGGGCTCGTGACGGTGGCCGGGGTGTATTCCATCGGACTTGCTCTTCGCCCGAGTGCGGACTTCAGTCCATTGGTGGACGGATTCCTTGCCCTGCTAACGGTCTGGGTTCCCGCAACGGTCGGATGGCTGGTAGTTCACCGCACGAAGCGTAGGCGACTGGAGATGATCCTCGCAGCAGGGGCAATATCCTGCACGGCTGCAGGGGACACTTATTACATCCTGATGTCTGTTGGCGGCGCGGATGTGCCCTTGCCCTCCCCCGCCGACGTGGGCTACACAGGCTTCTATGTGTTGATGCTGGCCACCCTGGCCGTGGTCATACGGCGTCGCCTGCCGGACATGACATGGCCCGTCGTCCTCGACGCCGTTGTCGGAGCCCTGGGGGCTTCAGCCGTTCTCGCGGTGGTCATGGACCCCATCCTCAGCGCGGTCCTCGACGGCCCGCGTTCCTTGGCGATGGCACTCGGCGCCGCCTATCCCCTGTTGGATCTCCTCCTGGTGGCTGCGGTGATTGGGATCGCAGCGACCACAGGACGCAGCATCGGACGGGGATGGGCCCTGTTGGTCCTGGGACTGCTCACGTTTACCGGTGCCGACATCGGCTATGCCCTGCTGGAGTTGAATAATGTCTATGTCGTCGGAACACCCCTGGACGCTTCATGGGCGCTGGGCCTCGCCGTGATCGGCACCTGGGTTGTTATGCAGGGCCGCAATGAGCCGCCGGGAAGGGAGACCTTGGCGGTTCCGTCCCAGGCGGTTCCTGCCCTGGCGACCGTCGCGAGTCTCTCTGTTTTGGTTTTGGGAACGCAGGTGCGCGTGGTCCCGCCCGCTGTCGTCTTGGCCAGCTTGACTCTGGCGCTGGCCGCGCTCCCGCTGGTGTTCCGGCAGCGGATCCGGCTGGCCGACGTGCTGCATCAGGCGCGCACTGATGAGCTGACCGGGCTTCCGAACCGGCGGGCCCTCTACACGGAGGTGCCGAGCCGTCTTGCCTCAAGCGGCCGACGCCGCAGTGCGGTGCTTCTGCTGGACCTCGACAAGTTCAAGGAGATAAACGACAGCCTCGGCCACGACGTGGGCGACACACTCCTCGCCCAGGTCGCCGGGCGTCTGTCCGGGCAACTTCGGTCTGCCGACCTGCTGGCGCGAATGGGAGGCGACGAATTCGTCATTCATGTCGATAACTGCGGTGTTGACGAGGCACGGGCCGTGGCCGTCAAGTTGAGGGCAGCACTGGCCGAACCATATGATCTGGGCGGTGTCACGGTGCACGTCAATGCCAGCATTGGCATTTCGTGTCACCCGGACCAAGGACAGGACCTGACGATGTTGCTGCGTCGGGCTGACATGGCGATGTACAAGGCGAAATCGACGCACAGCGGCCACTTCGTTTACGACGGCGGCGAGGTCACCACCGGCTTAAAGCAGACCCACCCCCTGCAGACGCTGAAGGACGCATTGAGTGGGGACCAACTGCTCCTGCACTTCCAGCCAAAGATCGATCTCGGCACGGGGGACGTCCGCGGCGTGGAGGCCCTCGTCCGCTGGCAGCATCCGGACTTGGGGCTTCTGGAGCCCGATGATTTTCTGCAACGGTTCGAGGAAGCCGGACTCATGCCGGGCCTGACGGGCGTCGTCCTGGGAAAGGCCATGGACCAAGCGGCAGCTTGGGCGGCAGAGGGTCAGCCACTGACCGTGGCAGTGAACCTCTCCGCACCTTCAATCATCGACTCGGGCCTGCCGGCGCAGATTGACGCGATGGCCTCCGCACGCGGATTATCACCCTCCGTCCTCGTAGTGGAGATCACGGAAGACCTGTTGGTGGCTGACCGCGACCGCGCCTGCAGGGTGCTGGCCACGCTGCGCGACATGGGCGTCCGGATCGCCGTCGACGACTTCGGCAAGGGCTACAGCTCCCTGTCCTACCTGCGGGAACTCCCCATCGACGAACTCAAACTCGACAAGTCGTTTGTCCTGTCCATGACCGAAGACTCCCGCGCCACAGCTCTGGTAGTTTCAACCATTGACTTGGCCCACAGCCTCGGACTGGGTATGACCGCCGAAGGAGTGGAAAACGCAGACGCATATCGCGCCCTCAGCGACTATGGCTGCGACGTGGCACAAGGCTTCTTTATGTCCAAACCAGTTCCCGCCACGGAACTGGATGCCTGGCTCGCGGACCGCCGCCAACAACCACAGACAGGCCCCCTTTCCATTCTGTATCCCGACCGGGCTGCCGAAGGCGCGCCTCTCACCCCGTGACAGTGCAGATGGCCGACATACTTGTAATACAAGTTGGATACTTGTACGCTAAGTAGCAGGGCAATGCAGCCCGGACAGCCTGCTTTCGAGGAGCAACCATGAGTACCGTCGACGCCATCCGGCACGTAAAGCTTTCCACCGCCCGGCTGCCACTGGCCGTCCCCATCAGTGACGCCAAGGTTTTCACCGGCCGCCAGAAGCCCATGACCGAAGTGGTGTTCCTGTTCGCGGAGATCACCACGGAACTGGGCCACAGCGGCATCGGCTTCAGCTACTCCAAGCGCGCCGGCGGCCCCGCCCAGTACGCCCACGCCAAGGAGGTCGCGCAGGGACTCATCGGCGAGGACCCCAACGACATCGGCAAGATCTACACCAAGCTGCTTTGGGCCGGCGCTTCCGTGGGCCGCTCGGGTGTGGCCACCCAGGCCCTGGCCGCCATCGATATCGCCCTCTATGACCTCAAGGCCAAGCGCGCCGGACTCTCCCTGGCTAAGTTCCTGGGCGCCTACCGGGACTCCGTCCAGACGTACAACACCTCAGGCGGCTTCCTCAACGCCTCCCTTGAAGAGGTCAAAGACCGCGCCACCGTACTCCTGGAGGAAGGCATCGGCGGCATCAAGATCAAGGTAGGCCTGCCCGATTCCGCCGAGGACCTGCGCCGCGTGGCCGGCATCCGCGAACACATCGGCTGGGACGTTCCCCTGATGGTGGACGCCAACCAGCAGTGGGACCGGGCCACCGCCCTGCGCATGGGCCGCCAGCTGGAGCAATACAACCTCATCTGGATCGAAGAGCCGCTCGATGCCTACGACTTTGAGGGCCACGCGCACCTCGCCAACGTCCTGGACACGCCCATCGCCACCGGCGAGATGCTGGCGTCCGTAGCCGAACACAAGGGCCTCATCACCGCCAACGGCTGCGACATCATCCAGCCGGATGCACCCCGCGTCGGAGGCATCACCCAGTTCCTGCGCCTCGCCGCCCTCGCGGACGAACGCGAACTCGGCCTGGCACCGCACTTCGCCATGGAGATCCACCTGCACCTCGCCGCGGCATACCCGCGGGAGCCGTGGGTGGAGCACTTCGACTGGCTTGACCCGCTGTTCAACGAGCGCCTCGAAACCAAGAACGGCCGCATGCTGGTCCCGGACCGTCCCGGCCTGGGCGTGACCCTCAGCGACCAGGCCCGCGCCTGGACCACCGAGTCCGTGGAGTTCGGCGCGTAACCTTGAACGCATGAGCCGGAACCTGACCGCGGACCTCGCCGCCGACCTTCGCACCCGCATCGTGGACGGCGTCATCCAGCCCGGCGACAAGCTTCCCAGCGAAAACGCGCTGATGGTCGACTTCGGCGTCAGCCGCACCGTGGTGCGCTCGGCACTGACGCGCCTCCAGGCCGAAGGGCTGGTGGAAACCGAACGCGGGCGGGGCAGCTTCGCGCTGACCCCGCCCGACGACGGCCCCCAGCCAGTCCCGGGCAGCCGCCCCGTCGCCAGCATCGAAGACCGCCTGCACCTGCTGGAATTCCGGCTGGGCGTCGAGACCGAAGCTGCTGCCCTGGCCGCCCGCAACCACTCCGACCGCCAGCTCCGGGCGGTCAATGCTGCCCTGGAACAGTTCGCCGCCAGCGCTGACCACCCCGGCCACGCCATGAAGGCCGACTTCGAGTTCCACCGCGCCATCGCGGCGGCCTCCGGCAACCCTTTCTACTCAGATTGCCTGGCCGCACTGGGCCAGACGATGATCGCGATGCCGCGCACCCGGCTGCTCACCGGCGTCGAGCATTACGCGCGTGACCACTTTGACCAGGTGGTGCACGAGCACCGGTCCATTGCTGCCGCCATCGCCGACGGCGATGAGACAGCCGCCTCTGCCGCCATGCGCAGCCACCTCGCAAATTCCCGACGGCGGTTCAAGGCTTCGGTACGCCCGCCGGCCTAGGCGCCTCCCGCACTCAGCGCAACACACCAACGCCGGCGCAGCTCTTCCCCGCATTGCGGTCTTTTCCCCGCCGCGTTACACGGGGATTAGTCCGTCCGGAGGGGAGAAATCGCCCGCCGGCCTTGGCGGACGCTCAGTTCCCGCGGGCCAGCACCTGCCCCTTGAAGAACTCGGGCCGCAGCGTGGACATCACCAGCATGATCACCACGCCCAGCAGGATCACGCCCATGCCCAGGATAAACACCATCCCCAGCCCGCCCACCGATGATCCGGAGCCGTACTCGGGGTCCATGGAATCGGCGGCGGTCTTGAAGAACATCACCAGCAGGATGACTCCGCCCAGCAGCGGCGCCAGGAACCTGAAGAAGAACGCGCGGCCATTGCTGAACGCCTGAGCCCGGAAGAACCAGACGCATGCCAGGGCTGTGACGCCGTAGTAGAAGCAGATCATCATGCCCAGCGCCGTGATGGTGTCCCAGAGCGCGTTCTCCGAGGTGGTCCGCGTGATGACGTAGAAGGCTGCGGCAGCAACGCCCGCGGCGATCGTGGCGTAGCTCGGGGACTTGAAGCGCGGGCTGACCTTGCCGAAGCGGCCCGGGAATGCCTTGTAGTGGCCCATCGAGAGCATGGTCCGCGCCGGCGACACAAACGTGGACTGCAGCGAGGCGGCCGAACTGCTCAGGATGGCAAGGGACATCAGGATGGCGAACGGTCCCATCACCGGCCCGGAGAGGACGGCGAAGATGCTCGACTGGTTATCCGGATTCCCGGCGCCAAGGCCGGTTTCGCCCACGCCCGCGAAGGACAAAGTTGCCAGCGCAACGGTCATGTAGATCGCGACAATCACCACCACGGTGACGGTTGCCGCCCGTCCCGGAGTCTTCTCCGGATTCTTGGTTTCCTCGTTCATGGTCAGCGTGACGTCCCAGCCCCAGTAGATGAAGATGGAGAGGGAAACCCCGGCAGCAAAGGCTGAGAAGGATCCGACCGCGAACGGGTTAAACCAGTCCGGCGAAATGGCGGTCGCATCAAACGCCGAGCCGTTGGCCACGTGAGTGAAGGCAGCTACGGCAAACCAGCCCAACACCAGCAGCTGGAACGCCACCAGTACATACTGCACGCCCTTGGTGGCTTCCATGCCCCGGTAGGAAATCCAGCAAGCCAGGGCGATGAACACCAGGGTGGTGGCGATGTTCAGCGGCAGGTTCTTGCTCAGCTCGCCCAGTTCCGGGTTCCCGAACAGCTGGGCCAGCATGAGGTAGAAGAAGTCGACGGCGACCGCCGCCAGGTTGGACAGCACAATGAT
>NZ_JAKFFD010000102.1:0-3404 GCF_036675385.1 Pseudarthrobacter sp.
AAAGTCCTCGCGGACATCGAGGATCCGGTCAGTGGATCGGCGCTGGTCGGCTTCGTTGACGGTGATTTCAGTCATCGGTTTCTCCTTCGGATAGTTGGGCTGTTGTCCTTAGCGGACGGGTTCCCCGGCCTGGCGCCAGGCGACCATGCCGCCGCGCAGGGAATATGCCTCGTAGCCCTTATCAGCAAGTAGGCGGGCGGCTGAAGCGGATCGGATCCCGGACTGGCAGATGGTGATGACGGGCCGGGTCTTCTGGACTCCGGTGGTGCTGGTCTGGAGCCTGTCCAGCGGGACATGGCTGGCCTGCGGGGCCCGTCCGGAGCGCCATTCCTGGACGGTGCGAACGTCGATCAAGTCGGCGCCCGAGGCCAAGAGTTCCTTCGCCTCAGCGACCGTGATGGTTTTGTAGGGCTTGCTGAATGCCTTCTTCAGGGAGCTGATGAGGCCCATGGTGTTCTCCTTTGTTTCGGAACGAGGGGTGGATTTCAGGCGGTAACGGTGCCCGCAGTGACCCAGGCTGCGACGGCAAAAATGAGCACGGCGAACGAAATGCGGATGTGCTTGTCGCTCAGGTGGCGGGCGAGGCGGGCGGCAAGAAGGGATCCGAGGATCGCCGGGATCGCGAAGGACAGGACGCTGGGCCAGTCGAGGGTAAATCCCGCGGCGTGGGCACCGAAGCCCGCCGCCGAATTGATCACAATGATGGCCAGGGATGAACCAACGGCCTGCTTCATGCGCAGGCCCAGGAACAGCGTGAGAGCCGGGGTGAGCAGGAAACCCCCACCCACACCGAGCAACCCCGTGAGGAACCCTACGAGGGCCCCGACCCCCACCGCCCTGGGGGCGCAGGAGCGGAAGGCGCGGTTGGGCCCAGTGCTGCACGAACCCTCCGTTTCCGTGGTCCGCAAGAGCACCCGGACCCCCGCGATCACCATGATGACAGCGAAGACGAGCATCAGGATGTTTGGATCCAGAAGCCGGCCTACAGCAGCCCCCGCCCCACGCGGCGGGGATTCCCGCGGCACCGACAATGACGACCACAGGCCAGTTGATGCCTTCGCGCAGCCGCGGAATCAGCGCAGCCAGGGAGGAGATTCCCACCACCAGAAGGGAGGTGGGGATGGCCTCCGCCGGGCTCATGCCCACACCGTAGACCAGGGCCGGGACGGCGATGATCGAGCCGCCGCCACCGACTACACCCAGAACAATCCCGACAAAGAGCCCCAGCGACAGGGCGGCGATCATGCTGCCGCAGCCTGCTTGGCTTCGGCCACCGGGAGCTGCAGGATGGCACTTTCGCGGGTGGGTTCCTTGGCGGCCTTGTTCCATGGCATCGCCGAGATGGCCTGGCCCATGGCACAGGTGTTGGTGGCCGCGGAGAAGGTCAGGCCTGCCCCGATGATGCCGGCAAGCATCCGGATCCTCGGCGAAACGAATTTGCCGCCGGCCAGGCCCAGAACCACCAGGGACCCGGCGGCGAATCGGACCTGCCGCTCCAGGTCCCAACGGTCCTTGCCCTTGACCACGTCGCCACCACTCGCTGCGAAGCCGGGGACGCCGCCGGTCAGGACGTAGGCCGTATCGATGCCGGAACCGGCGAGGCGCTGACGCGCCTGCTCGGCGCGGGCGCCGGACTGACAGACCAGGACGACCCGGCTGCCCAGGCGGGCGGCCAGTTCGTCGGTGTGTTCGGACAGCAGCGGCAGCGGAACGTTGTAGGAGCCGCGGATGTGCATCGACTCGAACTCAGCGGCAGAGCGCACGTCGATAACCACAAGGTCCTGATGATCGGAGATCCAGCTGCGCAAGGACTCCGGCGCCAGGGCGGTAATGGCGATGGATGGAGAAAGGGCAGTCATGGGGGCCTCTCGAAGGGGTTGGTGGATACCCCACCCAGTATTACAGATACCCATGGGGGTATGCAAAACACCCCATGGGGTATATAGTTGGTGGCAAGACGCCCACTCTTTTGGAGACTTCATGCAACTCGATCCGACTGAACTGACCCCGGTGGTCAACCGCCTCAAGCGCGCCCAGGGCCAGCTCGCAGCTGTCACGCGCATGCTGGAGGAGGGCAGGGACTGCAAGGACATCGTTACGCAGTTGGCTGCCGTCTCGAAGGCCCTGGACAGGGCCGGGTTCGCCATCATCGCCAGCGGCCTTGAGCAGTGCATCGTCCGTGAAGACACCACCATGGACAAAAAAGAGCTGGAAAAGCTCTTCCTCTCCCTCGCCTGAAAAGCAGGGATCCCAGACCCCGTGCCGGGGCACGTTCCCCCAAACTGCCCCGGCTCGGCCCCCAATCTGAACCGGCCGTATCTGTAACGACATATGAGGAGCAGGCTCATGAGCTATACCCACACTGTTACCGTCCCGCTGTCCTGGGAGGACGCCGTCCAGCGCACCCGCGAGGCGCTCGGTGAACAAGGCTTTGGCATACTGACGGAAATCGACGTCCGCTCCACGTTTGAAGCCAAACTCGGCACCGAGGCCGCCGACGCCATCGGCGACTATGTAATCCTCGGCGCCTGCAACCCCACCCTGGCGAGCCGCGCCCTCGCAGCCGAGCCGGAACTCGGTGCGCTGCTTCCATGCAATGTCGTTGTCAGACGAGGCAAGAACGCGCACGAAACCACCGTCGAAGCCATCGACCCACAAACCATGGTCCAGCTCAGCGACAGCCCGGCCGTCCGGGAGGTCGCGGACGAAGCCGATGCCCGACTTCGCAAAGCCCTCGCCGGGCTCAGCGATGCAAAAGACATCTCCAACTGACCAAAGTGTAGGCACCTGCAAAATGCAGAGAAGCCTGTGCCCGGGTTGAGCCTGGCCAGATAAGCCAGGTGATGGGGCGCGGGCCGTCGTATCCGACGTCGGCGAGCATGTTGATCACGCCGAAGGACAGTACGGATCCCATGGGGCCGAGCCTGTTTCCCAGGGTCTTACGGCCGTGTAACTTCGCGTCGAGGCATATTCCCGGGTCGCCCAGTGTCACCTATATGTCGGCGAGGATGGACGTCGGCTTCTCAATGGCGTCGGCCACGAACCGCAGGAACCCGGCTGCTGTGCCGCCGTCGCACACGCGGTGATCGAACGTGAGCGTCAGTTCGGTGACCTTGCGGACCGCGAGGTCCCCGCCCACCACCCACGGCTTGTCGATGATCCGGCCGACGCCGAGGATTGCCACCTCGGGGTGGTTGATGATGGCTGCGGAACCGTCCACCCCGAAAACGCCGTAGTTGTTCAGCGTGAAAGTGCCGCTGCCCAGCTGCTCCGGCGTCGCCTTGCCCTCGCGTACGACGGCGGTGAGCCGGCGGATCTCCGCGTCCAGTTCGCGGGCACTGAGTTTGTCCGCGTTGCGGATCGAGGGGACCATCAGCCCCCGGTCCGTCTGGGCCGCGAAGCCC
>NZ_JAKFFD010000008.1:0-61106 GCF_036675385.1 Pseudarthrobacter sp.
CGACCCGGTCCACGTCGCCAGTGTCACCAAGTCCATGGTGGCCGTTTCGGTCCTCAAGCTCGTCGAGGAAGGCATCATCCAGCTCCAGGACCCGGTGGGACGACACCTCCCCGAATTCGACACCCTGATGAAGCCGCCAGGCCCTGTCACGGTGGAGCATCTCCTGCGCCACACCAGCGGAATGCCCAACTATCACGACCCGCAGCTGACGTCGCGCACGCTGCAGCATGCGCTGACGCAGCCCATCACGGCTGAAGAAATTCTTGCCCTGACAGCCAGCGTGCCCTGGGTGCTGACTCCCGGCGGTGGCATGCAGTACGCCAACGCGAACTACATTGCCCTTGGCCTCATGGTGCAGCGCCTTCGCGGCCAGCCCATCGCCGAGGTCCTCCGGTCAGACACTATCGAACCCCTCAAGCTGACCGGCACCCACCTGACGGGACCCGGCCCGGCACCCGCAACCATGGTCCACGGCTACATCACCATCGACGGCGTTCGCGTCGACACGACGTACCTGGCCGGGCTCATCGGCGACACCGCGGCCGGCCTGGTCTCGACCGTTGGCGACCTGAACACGTTCTACGCTGCCCTAATGGACGGGCGGCTCCTGAAGCCGGCCACCGTCAAAGAGATGCTTCTGGCGCCCGAGGGCTACGGGCTGGGCCTCGAGCGGTGGGGCGACGCCTGCGAAGGCGGCTTCTACTACGGCCACCCGGGCGACACGGCAGGATACGGAACGATGGCCCTGACAACCCCGGACGCCAGGCGCCAGTTGACCATTAATCTGGCGTATCCACCTGGACCGCTAAACCTCACCCCGTACGCGCCCAGCAATGAGCTGGCCTGGGAAGTATTGAGGATCGCGCGGAAGGCACTCGACAGCACTTGCTGAACCCGGACCGGGCCGCGCGGTATTGTTGCACCGGAAGATCCCAGCCCCAGCGGCAACCCCCTTGAAAGGCCCCGACCATGAGCATGCTCGGAATGAAATGGAAGCTCCACGGCACCGGCAAATCGATTAAGCCCGGCCATGTGGTTGCTCCGGATGAGCGGCTGGCGTGGCCCCTGACCATCGGCGTGGGCATGCAGCACGTCGTGGCCATGTTCGGAGCCACCTTCCTGGTGCCCATCATCACCGGCATGCCGCCGGCCACCACCCTCTTCTTCTCCGGCATCGGCACGCTGCTGTTCCTGGTGATCACCAAGGGCCGCGTTCCCAGCTACCTCGGCTCCAGCTTCGCGTTCATCGCGCCCATCATGGCGTCCCAGCAGCAGTTCGGCGTGCCCGGCGCGCTGGGCGGAGTGGTGCTCGCCGGCGTCGCACTCGCCCTGATCGGCGCGATCGTGCAGAAGTTCGGCGCGGGCTGGATCAACCGGCTGATGCCGCCCATCGTCACCGGCGCCATCGTGGCGCTGATCGGCCTGAACCTTGCCCCCGCGGCGAAAATGAACTTCGACGCCGCCCCCGTCACCGCCGTGATCACGCTGGCCACCATCATCCTGGTCAGCGTTCTTTTCCGCGGAATTGTCGGCCGGCTCAGCATCCTGGTGGGCGTGGTGGTGGGGTACCTCGTGGCCATGCTGCGCGGCGAAGTGAGCTACGAAAAAATGGAGGCCGCCGCCTGGGTCGGCCTGCCGCACTTCCAGACCCCCGAATTCCACGTGGGCGTGCTTGGCCTCTTTGTCCCCGTGGTGCTGGTCCTCGTTGCGGAGAACATCGGGCACGTAAAGTCCGTGGCGGCCATGACCGGCCAGAACCTCGACGGCGTCTCCGGCCGCGCGCTGATGGCCGACGGTGCCGCCACGGTCCTCGCCGGCATCGGCGGCGGCTCAGGCACCACCACGTACGCGGAGAACATCGGCGTTATGGCGGCCACCAAGGTGTATTCGACGGCGGCGTACTGGGTTGCCGGCGTCTTCGCCATTGTGCTGAGCTTCTCGCCGAAATTCGGCGAACTCATTGCCACGGTCCCGCAGGGCGTGCTGGGCGGAGCGGCCACCATGCTGTACGGCATGATCGGCATCCTGGGCGTCAAGATCTGGGTGCAGAACAAGGTGAACTTCTCCAACCCCGTGAACCTGACCACCGCCGCCGTCGCGCTGATCATCGGCATCGCGGATTACACATGGACCATCGGGGAGCTGACGTTCACGGGCATCGCCCTCGGCTCCGCCGCCGCCCTGGTGATTTACCACGGCATGAAAGCCATCGCGAAGGCACGCGGCTCGGTGGCCGAACCGGAAACGGAGCATGCGGGCCTGCCTCCCGCCGTCAAGGCAGCCGTCAACGCAGCAGCGAAACGCGCGCACAAGAAGCGCTGACCCGTCCGCACCCGCGTCCGGCTGCTGCGTCAGGCCGCGTGACCGCCGATGAACGGTCCGGGCGGGGTTCCGATGCCGAAGACCGGCCGCGGCTCGGGGCGCTTGGCGGTCAGCTCCCCTGCTGCGGGGTGCTTCAGTTGCCGGATCACCCACGGAACCAGGTATTCCCGGGCCCAGATGAGGTCCTCGGTCCTGGCCTCCTTCCAGCTGCGGGGCAGCGGTGGCTTAGGCTCCAACGGCTCCAGCGTGTGCGCAACACCCAGGGCCTTCAGCACGGCCGCGGCGATGGTGTGGTGCCCCAGCGGTGAGAAGTGCAGCCGGTCCGGATCCCACATGCCCGGGTTCGACAGTTCGCGTAGGAACCACAGGTCAACCATGACCGCGTCGTGTCGCGCCGCCACCGCGTGGAGGTTCTCGTTGAAGATGGCCACTTTGCCGCGGATCTGGCTGAAGACCGGCGTCGCACCCCAGTCCGGCCCGGCAAAGAGGACCACGGTGGCGCCGGACCTTGCCAGTTGGGCCACGCCGTCGTCGATTTTTTCTGCGAGCCGGTCAGGATCGCTGCGCCGGAAAACAATGTCGTTACCGCCGGCGGAGAGCGTGACCAGGTCAGGTTTCAGGGCGACCGCCGCGGCAAGCTGGTGGTCGAGGATCTGCTGTACCAGCAGGCCCCGGACGGCAAGGTTGGCGTAGGCGAAATCAGGCTGGTTCGCACTGAGCTCCTCGGCCACACGGTCCGCCCAGCCGCGAAAACCACCCTCGCTGCGCGGCTCGGGATCCCCGATCCCCTCGGTAAAGGAATCGCCCAGTGCCACGAGGCGGTGCCACGGGTGGGGCGCCGGATCCACAGCGGTGTTCTTGGCTGCAATGTCCTGTTTCCAGACGTTCATGCCGTGCTCCCTGTTTTGTAGGGTCCCTCGCTGAGGGAGGAGGTTTCAATTCCAGCGAGTCCCCGGAGAGGGGCGTTTTCCTGGCCACGTCCGGCCGGGTCCAGGCGCGAGGCAGCCACAATATTCAAGGCGGTCTCACGAAGCCCCTGGCGGGTGTGCCGCGCGACGGTCCGGAGGTACTGCAGGGCCGCCTCATGGCCGAGTCCGTAATCGGATTTGAGGGCGCTCACTGCCAGGTCCATAAGCACCATGGAGCTTTGGGCTACCGCCAGTTGCGCGCCGGCTTCGGCCCGCTCCGCCACCCGTACCACCATCCACAGCGACCGGGCAACCTGCCGCGCATACCGGCGCGTCCTGATGATGTCCTCGCTGGTGAAGGCGTGGGGAGTGGACGCGTAGAGGCTTAGTGCGGCGCTCCAGCCGGCGGCGGCCGCAATCGGCATTGACAGCAGCGATCTGACGCCGTGGTCCGCGGCAGCACTGGCATAGCCCGGCCATCGCCGGTCGCGGGCGACGTCGGCCAGGTGCACAAAATCCCCCGTGCGCACGGCCTCAAGCACGGGTCCGTCTGCAAACGAGTACTGTTCTTCGTCTGCGGCGCGGGCCGCGGGGGTGCCGGCGGCGGCGGTTCGGGCCGATCCGCGGCGGAAGAAGGTGGCAGCCCAGCTGATCCCGCGGGAATCGCCATCGATGTCGCGCATGAACTCGCGGGTAACCGCAGCAAGGAAGTCTTCAACATCCGTGCTGTCGAACACCACATCCTGGGGGTCGGGAAGCGATTCCCAGCCCGGCTCCCCCGGTGTCTCCGCGGCCATGTTCCACGCCTAGGTTCGAAACGCGTGGCCCACTGCAAAACCTGCTTCTAGGATACGTCCGGTGAAGGCCCCCTGGGCGCGGTCCACCCACATAAAAACCGCAGTCCGGGCACAGAACAGTGCTTACCCGGCGTCGAAACTTTCGTCGCCGTCGTCGTTCGGTGATTTGTTCTTGGCGCGGTCGGTTCCGCTGCCGTCCGGCAGGCCGGCAGCATCCTGTCCGGATTCCGACGAGAAGGGTCCAGAACCCTGCGAATCGGCGTTGGCGTCGTTGATCTCCGCCTCGGCGGAAGGCACGACGGCATCGCGCGGGACGGGCGGTTCCCCCGGCTCGACCACGGGAGCGTTCGTCTCCGCGCCGCCCAGCTCCTGTTCCGCCGTCGGCGTGCCGTAGCCGCCCACTTCCTCGTCCGGTTCCGTGCCCTGGTTGTCCTGACTCATGGTTCCTCCTTGTTGTGGATGTGAATCTGACGTGCCCTCATCATTTGAATCGGCAAATAATCAGTAAACTTATCAAACGTTGCCGTTGGCGCAACTTCAGCCTAGTTTTGGAGCACACGCCTAGCCCTGGAGCAAGGAGAAACATGTCGGATGCGGAGGACTTCACCGGCAGCACCGGCCGGAATGAAACCCGCGAGGAGCAGCTTGACCGGAACTGGTCTGAGTTGCTGCAGGAACTCCGGATGCTGCAGACCGGGGTCCAGATCCTGGCCGGTTTTCTCCTGACACTGCCGTTCCAGCAGCGGTTCGAGGACCTGGACAATTTCCAGGTGGGCCTCTACCTCGTCAACGTCGTGATGGCGACCCTGACCACCGCCTTTATCCTGCTGCCCGTCAGCGTCCACCGCCGGCTCTTCCGCCAAAGGCTAAAGGAAACCCTGGTCTCCAGCGCAGACACCATTACCAAAATTGCCTTGGCCGGCGTGGGGATGCTCAGTGTCGGGACAGCCGCCCTGGTCTTTGATGTGACGGCCGGCCGCGCCGCCGGCCTGACCGCCGGCGGAATCCTGCTGGCGGTCCTCCTGGTGCTGCTCATCTACGTCCCGCTACGGCTCAATAGACGCGCAGCCGAATAATAGCCAGGTCAATAAGCCAGCAAGTTGCCGGGGATCGATTCGAAGGAGTGCACATGCGCACGTGGGTCAAAGAACACGGGCTTTTGCTCGCCAACGCCGGGCTGTTCCTGGCGTTTTTCATTGGCATGATCCTCTCCGGGGCTGCAGCGTACAGCGAGGATCAGGCGGCCCACGGCGAGCCGGGCGTAACGGTTCTGGAGTACCTGTCCACGGGCGATTTTGTCGAAGCCACCTTTGAAAACTGGGAGTCCGAGTTCCTGCAGATGGCCATGTACGTGGTCCTGACCGTCTTCCTTTTCCAGAAGGGATCCTCCGAATCCAAGCCCATGGGAAAGACCGCCCCGCAGGACCAGGACCCGCGCGATGCCTCCATCAGGGAGGCCACGCCGTGGCCAGTGAAGCGCGGCGGCCTGGTGCTGAAGCTGTATGAGCACTCCCTGTCCATCCTCCTGCTGTTGCTGTTTGTTGCCTCGTTCAGCCTGCACGCCGCCGGCGGAACGTCGGCCTACAACGAGGAGCAGCAAACCCACGGGCAGCCCACCGTCACCCTGTTCCAGTACTTGGCCACCAGCAGGTTCTGGTTCGAATCCTTCCAGAACTGGCAAAGCGAATTCCTCGCCGTGGCCGTCCTGGTGGGCGCCTCCGTCTACCTCCGAGAAAAGGGCTCACCGGAGTCCAAGCCGGTGGCCGAGCCGCATTACGAGACCGGGGCCTGAGCGGCGCGTGCCGAGTCAGCCGCAGCCCAAGCCGTAAGCCCAGCGCCGCCCGGGGACGCTTGCCGCCGGGGCCGCTTATTGCCGGGGGGCTGGCTTCAGGCGCCTTCCAGAACCTGGCTGGTAGCCCAGGCCAGGTGTTTTGCCGCGTTGGCGACGGCGTCTTCCGGGCTGGCCGCGACATCCAGCAGCTGCGCGGCGGCTACCACGCCGTGCGCCGCGAGGTCCTCGGGCGTCACCATGATCCGCCCCGCCACCACGATCACCGGGATCCCGCGTTCCCGGGCTGCGTCGGCGAGCGCGATGGGGGCCTTGCCGGTCAGCGACTGCGAGTCCATGGAACCCTCGCCGGTGATCACCAGGTCGGCGTTGTCCAGTTGGCCCGCGAGGCCGGTGAGCCCGGCGACGAGCGCGAACCCGCCTTCCAGCCGGGCGTTGGTGAAGGCAAGGAACGACGCCGGGAAGCCGCCCGCCGCCCCGGCTCCCGGGATGTTGACGTCCCGGCCAGTGGCCTCCCGGAGTACAGACGCCCAGTTGCGGAGACCGGCGTCGAGCTGTTCCATTGCCTCGTCGTCGGCGCCCTTCTGGGCCCCGAAGACGTGGGCCGCGCCTGTGGCGCCATAGAGGGGGTTCTGGACGTCCACGGCGATCCTGAACGAGGCGGCGGACAGCCGCGGGTCCAGTCCGGTGGTGTCGAGGGCTGCAACGTCGGCGAGTGATCCGCCGCCCAGCGGAACAACGTTGCCGGCGGCGTCCAGCGGCTTGAGGCCCAGCGCACGCAGGGCACCGCTGCCGCCGTCGGTCATGGCCGATCCGCCCAGACCCAGCACAATCTCGGTGGCTCCGGCGTCGAGGGCCGCGGCGATCAGCTGTCCGCAGCCGTAGCTGTGGGCCCGCAGGGCGTTGGCGGGGGTGGGCTCCATCTCGGCCAGGCCGGAGGCCTGCGCCGTCTCGATGACGGCGGTAGCACCGCCGTCGGCGTTCTTCCGGATGGCCCAGGCGGCGCCCACGGGGGCGAGGATGGGACCCACGACGGCGTTGAGCCGCTCCTCGTAGCCGGCCGAAACGGCAGCCTCCAGGGTTCCTTCACCGCCGTCGGCGATTGGAAACTGGTTGGCGACGGCGTCCGGGTAGACGCGCAGCGCACCTTCGGCGATGGCGGCGGCGGCCTCCGCGGCGGTGAGCGAGCCCTTGAACTTGTCCGGAGCGATGAGAATGCGCATGCCGTCCATCATGCCAGCCAACTTCGGGAAAGCGCTTGCCAAATCCGGCATGCGGACAGCGCGGGGCGCCCCCTACCGGCCGGCGTCGGGATCCTTGGCCTTGAGCACCGCAAAGTAGCCCGGTATGCGGCTGCTCCCCCCGGCATCCATCAGCGGGTTGGTCTCGATGGTCACGGCCCCGTCCTCCACCAGCGTCCACCGGCCCCTGGGCATCACACGGGCGAGCTCCTGCGGTCCGAAGTGGCCCGGCATGGGCAGTGTCCGGATCGCGAGCTCCAGTGGGGCCGGGATGCTCCGCAGCGACGCACCCAAATGCGCGACGTACTCCACCGGGTTGCCCTGGAAGTTCGTCTCCGCCAGAAAGACTGTGCCACGGGCGCCCACCAGCTGCCTCAGATTTTCCATCAGCGCGGCCTGATCGGCCTCGGTCAGGACATGCAGCACACCACGGACAAAGACGTTGGCATCCGTGGATCCCACCAGCCCGGAAGCAGCCCCCGGCTCGGTCATGTCACGGGCCCGATAGCTGACACCCACAACGCCCGCTGATTCGTCCCGGGCACGAGCCACCGCGTGTGCAGACACGTCAACGCCCAGGACCTGCGGTGAAAAAGCAGTCAGCGCGCGGCTGAAGGCGCCGTGCCCGCACCCCACATCCACCACGGGAAGGCTGGGATCGAAGTGCCGCTGCAGGATGTCCCGGTAGCCCAGCAGCTCCTGGTCCGTGCCGGAGTCCCACAGCACGTCACTGCGGGCGCCTGTCCGGGTGATTCCCGCCCAGTACCTGTCCCAGGCCACGGTCCTGTTTTTGGGCGCCGACCAGGACAGCCTGATCAGTTTGGGCAGGATGAGGTACTTCCGCAAGGCGGCGAGCACCGGTTTCGCTGGGGATGGCATCGTACAAATATAGGTCGCCGAACACGCCGCAGCGGTTTGGTCGGGCGGGTCCGTTCAGGCGGTGGCCGCTGGCTCCTTCAGCAGCCAGGCCATGGCGTCGTCTCGGGACGTAAAGAACCGGGTGGGGCAGGGCACTTTGTTGATGCCCAGGATGAAGTTGGCAAGAACTCTGTCAACGGGCGACGCCCCCAGCAGCGCAATGCGCGAGGCCTGGCAGGGACGGCCAAAAACCGTGCGGGCTCCCCGGCTGACCTTGGCCGTGGTGGCCATATCCACCAGCATGGGGTGTCGGCGGGTGCCGCACAGGTCATTGACCTTCTGCATGGCCGCCTCAGCGTCGGATTCCGTAATTGACACACCCCGCGGCCACTTCAGCTGGATAACACCCCGTTCATCCAGCGTCAGGTCCGCCTTGGCCGCTCCTGCAGGCTGACTCGTCACGATTACCCTCCGCGCATTCTTATAGGAACAGGTGTGCTTCGTCACCCTACAATGTACTCAGTCAGGAGCAAGCAGGTGCTCACTCAGGAGCGAAGGGGGCAGGTTTGCCAGCGGTCACACCACATTTCGCAACCGTGCCATACCTGGCTGTCGTTGCGGACCCCGACGCCGGGCGCCGGGAATCCACCACGGCGGCACTGGAAGCTGCGGGCTTCACGGTCAAAACTGCCGACGACGCCGCCAGCCTGTCGGCGCTTCTGGACCAGCGCGAGCCCTCCGTCCTGATCCTGGACAGTTCACTCTCCGACGTCGACGCGACCGCCCCTGTGCTGGTCCTCGTGGATCTCGACAGTCCGGCAGAGGTCAAGTCAGTGGAGCATGCCGGCGTACGGGACTCCATCGCCAAACCGCCTGCTGCCAAGGAACTCGTCCACCGCGCCACAGCCCTGATCAACCTGGTCTCCCGCCGGAACGAAGCGCGGCAGGAAGCCGAGACGCTCCGCGAAAGGCTGCGGCAGGTATCCGCGGCGGTCCGCGGAACCAACCATCCGCAACAGATCGCCGACTTTGTGGTCAGGGGGTTCGGCGAGACGTTCGGCGCGGACCGAGTCTGGCTGACCACATTCGACGACGACAGGGTGCCACCCATCACCGCCCAGTGGCAGCGGCCCGGCCTGGCTCCGCTGCCCGAAGGATTGTTCACGGACGAAGACCCGGTGCGCAGGACGGCTGACGCACTGTGGTCGCGGGCTGAGGCCCTGACAGCGGACGGAGCTTTCGCACCGCTGGGCACCGGCGACGTCCAACTGCCGGCCGAACTCGCGAAGCTGCGCGCCGCGGCATCCGTGGCCGTCCCGATGGGGGACGGCAGCTCGTCCCTGGGAATCATTTGGATCGCCCTGCTTAACTCGCCCAGGGAATGGTCACGGGCCGAGCTGGCACTGATCCAGCACGTGGCAGGCAATACCGCCCACGGCCTGATCCAAAGCCACCTGATCACCAGCCAGCAGCAGGTGGTCAAGCAGCTCCAGCAGCTGGACAAAGCCAAAACCGACTTCCTGGCCACGGTCAACCATGAGCTCCGCACGCCGCTGACATCGATCATGGCGTACCTGGACATGATCCAGGAGAATACGTCCGATCCCGTGTCCAGCGAGGTCCACCAGATGCTGGACATCGTGGTCAGGAACGCGGAACGGCTGCGGTTGCTGATCGAAGACATGCTGAGCGTTTCCCGCAACGGGCATGAACAAAGCCCGCTGCACCTGACCCCTGTCCGGCTGGCTCGGACTCTGGAGATCGTCACCGCTGCGCTCAGGCCGCTCGCGACAGTGCAGAACGTCACCATTGTGATGGCCCATGCCTCGGAGGATCAGGAAATCCTCGCCGATGAGGTCCAGCTGCAGCAGGTTTTCACGAATCTGGTCTCCAACGCCATCAAGTTCACCCCCAGCGGCGGACAGATCGACGTCGTCAGCCTGACGCGGGCAGATGCAGACGGCACCCGCTGGGCGACGGTCAGCGTCTCAGACAGCGGGATAGGGATCTCCAGCGACGAGATAGCCCACATCTTCACCCGCTTCTACCGCGCCTCGAACGCGATGTCCGGGGCGGTTCCGGGCACCGGGCTTGGGCTCGCCATCACGCAGGACATCGTCCAACGCCACGGCGGCCGCATTGACGTAACCTCGGAGCTGGGCGTTGGCACCACTGTCACCGTGAACCTCCGCCTTGGAGCCCACGCGTCCCACGGAACCTGAACCCGGAAAGGAGGCACCAGATGTTCGCTGACGATGACCCCAGGCTCTCCCAGCTGCTCGATGGCATCGTCCGGCTCGCCTCCGGAGACCTCCAGTCGCGGATAGAAGTATCGCCGGCCCGGGACGAGCTCGACGCCATCATCATGGGCACCAACCTCCTGGCCGAGGACCTGCAGATCATCTACGAAGAGCTTGAGCAGCGTGTTGAGGTCCGCACACAGCTGCTGCACGAAGCCCACCGCGAAATGCAGATGATGGCCATGCAGGATCCCCTCACGGGCCTCGCCAACCGCTCGGCGCTTCTGTCCGCGCTGAAGTCCGCCCAGGACCACGACGGCGATCCCCTCAGCCAGCCCGTCATCCTCCTCCTTGACCTTGATGCCTTCAAATCCATCAACGACACCCTCGGCCACACTGCCGGCGATCAGGTCCTGATCACCGTGGCGCAACGCATCCGCAGCGCCGTCCGGACCAGCGACGTGGTTGCCCGGCTGGGCGGGGACGAGTTCGCCATCGTTATGCCGGCCACGGGCGCCGACCAGGCCACCGTCGTAGGCCAGCGCATCCTGGCCGCCATTAAGGAACCCATTGACCTGCCTGACCGGACCGTCCGCTGCGGGGCGAGCGTAGGACTCAGCGTCGGGGCGGCCGGGCGGAGGGCCGAGGACCTGCTGATGGAGGCCGATGTGGCCATGTACGCCTCCAAAGCCGAGGGCCAGAACCGGCTTCACGTCTTCGAACCCGGGCTCCTGCTCATCCGGAGGCTCCGCAGCCAACTCCTGGAGGATCTCCGGGCCGCCATCAAGGGCAACGGCCTGGTGCTGCACTACCAGCCCGTGGTTGAACTGGGCACCGGCCGCATTGAAGGGGTGGAAGCCCTGATCCGCTGGGACCACCCCACCCGCGGCCGCATCATGCCGGACGAGTTCATCCCGCTGGCAGAGGATGCCGGCCTGATCTCCGAACTGGGCCTGTGGGTGCTCAGCACCGCTGTAGGCCAGCTACGCACCTGGATTGATGGCGACGTGGTGGACAGCCGGTTTTCCGTCCGGGTCAACATCTCGGCAACGGATCTGCAGAGCCTGCAGTTCATCGAGGACGTCCGCGCCGTGCTCAAGGAGACAGGCGTCCGCCCCGAGCAGGTTGTCCTGGAGCTGACCGAAGCGGCCATCGTCAGGGGCAACGAACTGGACCGGTATTCCCTGGGCGGGCTGCGCGGGCTGGGGGTAGGGATCGAGATCGACGACTTCGGTACCGGATACTCCTCCATCAGCTACCTGCGCCGGCTCCCCGTGGACCGGGTCAAAGTGGACCGGTCCCTGATCGAGGGCCTGGGCACAGACCCCAGCCAGCCGGCACTGGTGGCTGCAGTCCTGCAGTTGGTGCGCGCCTGCGGGCTCGAAGCTGTGTGGGAAGGCGTGGAAACGGCGGAACAGGCCGAGCACCTCCGGAACCTCGGGTGCCTCAGCGCGCAGGGCTACTTCTTCAGCAAGCCCGTCCCGCCCGAGCGGATTCCTGCGCTGTTGGCCGAAACTTCTTCCGAAAGTAATTGAGGTTGATCGATTAAGGGCTGCGCTTTTGGATCATCCCGATATACGATCAAGTTGCGGTATCCGATTCTTCGAGGCCAGGAAGATCGGCATTAATCAGAAGTAACGAATTCCGAAGGCATCTGGAAATTTGAAAATAAAGGGGCCAAGGAGCCATTACTTCGTCAACTGGGGGCGTTGCTAATGACGGTTCGGGTACAAGCTTGGGGAGTTATTGCGGCGGTTTTGGCGGATTCCGATCCTGCCGGAGCGGCAATACGTCAGCGCCTTAGCAACCGCTTGGGGGAAAACCCCGGTATGCCGGAACGGGCCCTGCTGGAATATCTTCTGGAACGCCGGCAACAAGACACCACAGACGCGGATACGCCCGACACCGCGCGCTTCCCGCAGCCTCCCAGCGCCATGCCGCCACACGTGGCCGAGCAGCTGGATTCCCTGCGCAGCCTGTCGCGGATCAGCGCGCTGCTGGAAAACCAGATGCTGATGACCGCGTTCCAGCCCATCTACGGCCTCGAGTCCAAGGCCGTTGTGGGCGTAGAGGCGTTGTCGCGCTTTGTCAGCGACGACGGCGCCAGCGCGGAACTCTGGTTCGCCGAGGCGACCGCCGTTGGATTGGGCGCCAACCTGGAATTCTCGGCACTCGCAGCCGCAGCCGCCGCTGCCGCAAAACTCCCCCCGCACGTCTACGTCGCCCTGAACATCTCCCCCACGTCATGCCTGGATCCCCGGCTGCCCGAATTGTTCGACCACATCGAGCTGCCAATAGACCGCATTGTGCTCGAATTGACGGACGGAATTCCGGACGAGGAATACTCGCATTTCGTTTCCGCAATTACGCCGCTCCGGGAACGCGGGCTGCGCATTGCAATCGATGACTCACACCCCGGCGCGGGCGCCCTCAGCCGGATGCTCCATCTGCGGCCCGACTTCATCAAGCTGGGCAGGAACGTGATCAGCGGCGTGGACACGGATACGTCCCAGCACGCCCTGGCCGCTTGCCTGGTGGACTTCGCGGAGCAGATCGGCAGTATTCTGGTGGCCGAAGGTGTTGAAACCGCCGAGGAACTGATGGTCCTCACCGAGTTGGGCTTCAGCGCCGGCCAGGGCTACCTGCTGGGCCGGCCCTCGGTGCAGCCGAAGGATTGGGCGGCATGGAATACGCCGCTTGACCCCGACGGGCTCCGCCGCCTCGCCGCCGCAGCCGATCACGGCACCCACGGTCCCGGCGGCTCCGACTAACGCAAGTCAGCTGCCGGGCCACTCGCCTCGCTCCTGCAGGACCTGCTTCAGCAGATCCGCGCGGTCCGTCACGATCCCGTCCACGCCCAGGTCCAGCAACCGGTGCATTTCGGCGGGGTGGTTGATGGTCCACACATGGACCACCAGGCCCAGGGCGTGCGCCCTCCGCACATAGGCAGGCGTTACCACGCGGATCGCCCCGTACCGGACCGGAACCTGCAGCGCCTGGACATCCCGCAACGGACCCCGCAGGACAAATCGCAGCCACGCGGCCGGAAGCACCGGGCCGAAGAGGACAAGCAGCGCGTTCGTCACCATCCCTGCCGACGACGCCACCGGACGGCTCAGCAGCTTCAGCACCGCCCGGCGTCGGCGGTCTGAAAAACTGGCCACCAGGACCCGGTCATGTGCGGCGTGCCGTTCGATGCCGGCGGCAAGGCTTTGCACGGAGTTCCAGTCTTTGACGTCCAGGTTCAGCCGGGTGGCCGGGAAGGCCATCAGCAGGTCATCGAAGAGCGGCACGGGCTCGCGCCCGCCGATCCGCGCGGTGGAAACCTCGGCGGCGGTCAGCTCGGAAATCCGGCCACGGCCGTCAGTGACCCGGTCCAGGGTGTCGTCGTGGAAGAGCAGCAGCACGCCGTCGGAGGTGGTGTGCACATCCGTCTCGAGGTACTCATAGCCAAGTTCGGCGGCGGCCCGGAAGGCGGCCATCGAGTTCTCCAGCCCCTCCCGCGAGAATCCGCGGTGGGCCATGGCGATGGGATGCGAGGGACGGGCAGCACCGCCGGAAGCATCAAAAAACGGCTCAGTCACGTTTGCGAGCGTACCGGAGCCGCTGGGCTATGCGTCCTGCGGCACAATCTCCACGCCGTCACTGCAGTGCAGCAGTGTGCGGCCGTGGCCGTTGTCCAGATCCACCCACACAGCGGTGTGGTCCCAGGTGATGGCGTCCACGAAACCGCTGGTTTCGTATCCCTGGGTGAGGCGGACGCGCACGCGGTCGCCCTCTTTCAGTGCCTTCCAGTGCGCAGCCGGCTCTGCCGGGCGCAGCGGCGCTTCGGCCGCGCGTTGGTTGCCGTTCCTTGCCATGACTTCCCCTTTAGCCGCGGATGTGTATCCGTAGCCCACGGTAGGCGGCAAACGTGAACGGAAGGTGAGCGGAAGCTGTGAATTTCCGGCCACAGAGCCGGGATCAGGACAGCTCTACGCCCAGCGCCGCGAGCCTGGCCTCGAGAACCTGGGCCACGCCGTCGTCGTCAAAGTGGGGTGCCTGCTGCCCGGCGGCGCTGATGGCGTCCGGATGGCCGCTGGCCATGGCGTACCCGTGGCCTGCCCAGCGCAGCATCTCGACGTCGTTGGGCATGTCCCCGAACGCCACGACGTCGGCCGCGTCAATGGACAGGGAGTTGGCGTATTCGGCCAGGGTGACGGCCTTGTTGACGCCGGGGAGGGACAGTTCCAGCATCGCCACGGTGGGCGCGGAGTGCGTGGCGGACGCCAGATGGGCGACGGCGGGCCGCACCGCGGCCAGGAAGTCGTCCGCGGTGCCATCCCTGACAATCGCCAGGAACTTCACGACGGCGTCGTCCGGGGTCAGCGTTTCGGCCAGCGGGGCGGGGGTAAATTCGGCCAGCAGCTCGCTGGTGCCGTTCTCGATGAAACCGGGCTCAAGATGGAATCCGGTCAGTGTTTCCGCGGCGAAGAGCGCGGCGGGGCGCAGTTCCTTGATGATCCGCCGCAGTTCCAGCACCGCGTCAATGCCCAGCGTCCGGGCGGAAACCAGCCGGTCCGCTTCGAGGTCCCACACCACGGCGCCGTTGGAACAGATGACAGTGCCGGTGTGGCCCAGCTGTTCCTCCAGCGGGTGGAGCCAGCGCGGCGGGCGGCCGGTGACAAAAACGAGCTCGATGCCGGCGTCCCTGCAGGCGTGGAAGGCCCGGACGGTGCGGTCGCTGATCTTTCCGTCGTGCCCAAGAATCGTTCCGTCAATATCACTTGCTACCAGCCGCATCCTGCCAGTCTACGTGGGGCGGCGGGCTTCCCGGGCCGTGAAGCCTCCTCCCTGGGCTGGCCTGTTGGAGTCGCCCGGCGACGTTTTTTAACGCCGCGCTACGTTCTGTTGAGCCTTCACGTCGTTGCATGAACGTCCGTGTCCGGTGCCGTTGTGGGGCCTGGGGGCCGTCCGTAACCTCATCTTCAACATCTCCGCAAGCAAAGGAAATACCGTGACAACTCCCCCGGATAACACTCCGCAAAACCAGCCGGCCGCCACCCGCATCGTGGCCGGCCAGGCTTCCGCTCCGAAGCGTCCGCTGGGCCTGAAGATCGGCATCGTGGCCGGAATTCTGGCGCTGGTCGGCGGCGGCGTGGCTGTGGCCTCGGCCGTCTCCGGCAACAACGCCGCCACCTCCGCGGCATCCTCCGCCCCACCGGCCGGCAACCCGGCAGCAGAGCTCAAACTCGGCTACTTCGGCAACGTGACGCACGCACCGGCATTGGTGGGTGTCAGCCAGGGCTACATCGCCAAAGAACTGGGCGATACCAAGCTCAGCACGCAGGTCTTCAACGCCGGGCCCGCCGCGATCGAGGCGCTGAACGCCGGCGCCATCGACGCCACCTACATCGGCCCGAACCCGGCCATCAACTCGTTCGTCAAGAGCGGCGGGGAGTCCATCAGCATCATTGCCGGAGCAGCCGCGGGCGGCGCGCAGCTGGTGGTCAAGCCGGAAATCAACTCCGCCGCGGACCTGAAGGGCAAGACCCTCGCCTCGCCGCAGCTCGGCGGCACGCAGGATGTGGCGCTCCGTGCCTGGCTCGCCACGCAGGGCTACAAGACCAATGTGGACGGCAGCGGCGACGTGGCCATCAACCCCACCGAAAATGCCCAGACGCTGAAACTGTTCCAGGACGGAAAACTCGACGGCGCGTGGCTGCCCGAGCCCTGGGCCTCCCGCCTGGTGCTGACCGCCGGCGCCAAGGTCCTGGTGGACGAAAAGGACCTCTGGGACGGCTCACTCTCCGGCAAGGCCGGCGAGTTCCCCACCACCATCCTGATCGTCAACAAGAAGTTCGCCGCCGAGCACCCGGACACCGTGAAGGCGCTGCTCAAGGGCCACGCCAAGTCTGTTGACTGGCTGAACTGTGCCGCTGCCGGCGAAAAGGCCAGCGTCATCAACGCTGCCCTCAAGGAAGCTGCCGGCGCCGAACTCAAGGCCGACGTGATCGAGCGGTCCCTGAAGAACATCGTCTTCACTGTGGATCCGCTCGCCGGAACTTACCCCAAGCTGCTCAAGGACGGCGTGGCAGCCGGCACCACCAAGCAGGCGGACATCAACGGCATCTTTGACCTGACGGCCCTCAACGAGGTGACCGGCGCGAGGACCTCCGCGGCCGGGCTCGGCAAGGAGTAAGGCTCAGGGTTCAGGCTGCACCGTCACTAACCAGCTCATCCGCAAGGAGCTGCCGTCAGTTCCGTGCGGGTGGGCGGGTTTCCGCGTCTCGACTGCCCTATGTGGGGCTACCAACGTTCGGATGCTCGCCGCATCCCGCCAAATGGCCAGTGCAGAGAGACAATGACCGTATGACCTCAGAAGAACCGCTGCCGCCCGCCGCTGTACCGCCCACACCGGATTCCCAGCCCACGGTTCAGCGCAGCGAGCCCGCGCCTGCACCTAAGACTGCTTCGCCACGCGTCACGCGCGCCGCGGTCATTTGGAGTGCCGTGGCCGTCAGCCTCGCGGTACTGGTGCTCCTGATCATCTTCTTCATTCAGAACCAGGACATGGTCTCGGTCAAGTTCCTTGGCTGGGAGGGCCGGCTTGCCCAGGGCGTGGCGTTCTTCATCGCAGCAGTGGGAGGCGGCATACTCGTGGCGATCGCGGGTGGCACGCGCATCCTGCAACTCCGCCGCACTGAACGACGGCGGCGCAAAGTCAGCAACTTGTAGCGGAGCTGCTCCCCCAATCTCCGCGGACCAACTTCCCACCCCATCTTTCGGGTATCCGCCGGACAGATACTTGATATCAAGAAGTTCCCCTTCCTCGAATATCTGAACTCCTTCAGAGTAGTTCCAAGACCTGCAGCGCCCAGAAGCAGCCAGAACTCAGAAGGACTTCAACGTGGAAACTCCCCTCTCCCATCTTGCCCACCTCGAGATCACCACTCCCGACGTCGAAGCGTCGGCCCGGTTCTACGAGGAAAAGTTCGGCATGCGCATTATTGACCGGGTAAACGGCAACGTCTACCTGCGCTGCTGGGGCGACTACTACCGCTACAGCCTGGTCCTGACCGAAGGACCGGAAGCGTCACTGGGCCGGATGTCGTGGCGGACAAACTCCCAGGCCGCCCTCGAAGCGGCGGCCCAGCGCGTCGAAGCAACGGGTGTCCAGGGCAGCTGGACCGCCGGCGGTCACGGCTACGGCAAGGCCTACGAATTCACCGGCCCCTACGGCCACGCCATGCGCCTCTTCTACGACGTGGACAAGTTCGTCGCGGAGCCCGGGTTCGAGTCCACCTACCCGGACCGCCCGGAGCGCCGCAGCAGCCACGCTGCTGCACCCCGTTTCCTGGACCACGTCACCGTGGCATCTTCCGACGTCCGAGGTTTCGCCAAGTGGTACAACGAAGCCCTGGGCTTCCGCGTTATGGCGTTCGTGGACCTGGACGAGGCGCCCATCACGGTCTTCTCCGTGCTGACCACCAACGAAAAGTCCCACGACCTCGGCGTGGTCCTGGACACCTCCAGCCGTGCAGGCCGCGTCAACCACATCGCCTTCTGGGTGGACGCCACCGAGGACCTGCTCCGCACCGCCGACGTCATGATGGAAAACGGCACCGCCATGGAATACGGCCCGTCCATCCACGGCGTGGGCGAGCAAAACTTCCTCTACTTCCGCGAACCGTCAGGCCTGCGCGTGGAGCTCAACTCCGGCGGCTACCGCAACTACGTCCCGGACTGGGAAGCCAACACCTGGAAGCCCTCCGAAGGCTCCAACAACTTCTACAAGAACGGCGCCATGCCGCACTCCATGACAGAGTCCTTCCCCCCGTCCGAGGGCTTCACCGCCACCGAAGAAGGCGCGTCCCCGGAAATGAAGGAAGCCCTCCTGAACCCGTACGCCAAGCAGGGACGGGGCTGAGGGAATATGCCTGAAGCGACATACTCCCTGGTCCGGTTCCAGGAGGCCGGCGACGGCAAGGCCCGTGTGGGCCTGCTGGCCGCCGGGCGCGTCCTGCCGCTGGACGGAGACATCAACTCCCTGATCGAACATTGGGACACCACCGAAAGCCAGTTGGACACCCTCGCAGCCTCCGCCGGCATGGACACTGGCCTGGCGGTGGCCGAGGTCGAAATTCTCGCCCCCGTGGAACCGGTCCAGGTCCTGCAGACCGGCGCGAACTACCGCAAGCACGTGATCGATCTCGCCGCCGCGCACCGCGAACCGGGCCAGGACGAGGAAGAAGTCCGCGCCAAGACCGCTGCGATGATGGACAAGCGCGCGGGCCAAGGGACGCCGTACTTCTTCATCGGACTTCCGACGGCGGTCGCTTCCGCCACGGAGGATCTCACCCTGCCGGCCTACTCCAAATCCCACGACTGGGAGCTTGAACTGGCGGCTGTCATCGGCAGGACAGCGTTCCGAGTTACCCCGGAGGAGGCACTGGAGTATGTGTTCGGCTACACCATGGTCAACGACATCACCACGCGCGAGTACGTTTTCCGCAAGGACATGCCCGCGATCGGCTCGGACTGGTACCGCGCCAAAAACGCCCCGGGATTCCTGCCCACAGGTCCACTACTGGTGCCGGCCAAGTTCTTCGGCGACCCGCAGGACGTGCGGGTGACATTGAAACTCAATGGCCAGGTCATGCAGGACGAATCCACCCTGGACATGATCTTCGGCGTGGCCAAGCTGGTCAGCGAAGCGTCCCAGATCATGCCGCTGCGCCCGGGCGACCTGGTCCTGACCGGAAGCCCAGCCGGCAATGGCCAGCACTGGGGCCGGCTACTCCAGGACGGCGACGTTATGGAAGGCACCATCACCGGACTGGGCACCCAGCTAATCCACTGCAAGGACGAAGTCCGGGCTGAAAGCAGTCAGCAGTGACCACGCAGCCCACGGCACCCGCCGGCACCGGCAGCGGGGAATCGGCAGTTGATTCCCCGCTGATCCGGCGTGCAGACCCGCTGGGCAGCATCATGGCGGCGGCGTTGAAATACAACAACTGGGGCCGTTGGGGCGACGATGACGTTTTGGGGACCCTCAACTTCATCGGTGCTGCCAAGCGCATCGAAGCGGCGGCGCTGGTGAAAACGGGCGAGGCCTTTTCGCTGTCCCAGCCGTTCGACACTAACGGGCCGCAGAAGGGATGGCGTCGCCGCACCAACCCCGTCCACACGATGACCGACACGGGTGTGGACGCCGAACGCGGCAACCAGGGCTTCCCGCACGGTTTTGGCGGCGCTGACGACGTGATTTCCATGCCACTGCAGTGCTCCACTCAGTGGGACGGCCTCGGCCACATCTTCGACCGCGGCAAAGCATGGAACGGACGCGCTGCCGGCGATGTGGTGACGTCCGAGGGCGATCTGGTGACCGGCATCGAAACCGCTGCGGCCAAGATCGTCACCCGCGGCGTTCTGCTGGACGTCGGCCGTGCGCTCGGTCCCGAGCTGGGAAGGAGCGACGGCGAGCTGCCGGACGGGTTCGCCATCACCCCCGAGCACCTTGAGCGGACCATTGAACTGCAGGGGCCCACCTCCAAAGTGGGGCGCGGCGACATCGTGGTGATCCGCACCGGACAGCACACCCGGGTCCGCCGGGACGGCTGGGGCGACTACGCCGGCGGCTCCGCTCCGGGCCTGTCCTTCAACACCGCGCCCTGGCTGCACCGCAGCGAAATCGCCGGAATCGCCACCGACACCTGGGGCTTCGAAGTCCGCCCCAACGAGTTCGATGGCGCCTTCCAGCCACTCCACCAGATCGCCATCCCCAACCTCGGGCTGTTCCTTGGCGAGATGTGGGATCCGGACGGGCTCGCTGAAGCGTGCGCGGCGGATGGCAGGTACGACTTCCTGCTCAGCGCGGCACCGCTTCCGATTACTGGCGCTGTCGGATCGCCCGTCAACCCAATCGCCGTGCGGTAATGGCGTTCCGGTGATCACCGTCAGGTAGTCGCCAGCGGCACTATATATACAACAGCTACACAACCACCAGCAGTTACGCCGTCAATACAAAGGAGTCAGCGATGGCAGCAGTACGGAACGTCGGAATCGTCGGAGCGGGAGCCGCAGGTCTGACGGCAGCCATCCTGCTGGCCGACGCCGGAATCCAGGTCGAAATTCTGGAAAAAGCCGAAACGCCTCAGACCGTAGGATCCGGCATCACGCTGCAGGGAAATGCCTTGCGGATCTTCCGTCAGCTCGGCATCTGGGAGCAGATCGCGGCGAAGGGCTATGCGTTCAGCACCCTTGGACTGCGCGCCCCCGACCCTGCCGGAACCCTCATCGCCGTGTTGGAAGACATGCGTACAGGCGGCGAGGACCTCCCCGCCACGTTGGGCATGTACCGCCCCGACATGACCGCCATCCTCCGCGAACGTGCTGAGCAGGCCGGAGCGCGGATCAGCTACGGCAAGACCGTCACCGCGGTAACGGACGACGGCGGTTCCGTCACCGTGAGCACCGCCGACGGCGACAACGTCCGTTACGACCTCCTGATCGGTGCCGACGGGCTGCACTCCGCCGTCCGCAAAGCCATCGGCATTGACGTTGAACCCGTGTCCACCGGCATGGGCATCTGGCGTGCCTTCGTTGAGCGGCCCGAGGACGTGGTCCGCACGGACCTTACCTACGGCGGCCCGTGTTTCATTGCCGGCTACTGCCCCACCGGCCCAGACACCATGTACGCCTACCTCGTCGAAAAGGCACAGGAACGCAACCACGAGGACGGCCCCCGCATCATGGCCGGACTCGCCGCAGCCTACGGCGGCCCCTGGAACGAGATCCGCGCCAACCTGGACCACAGTGCCCGCATCAACTACACCCGCTTCACCACCCACCTTGTGGACGGCCCCTGGAACCGCGGCCGCACCGTGATCATCGGCGATGCCGCCCACAGCTGCCCGCCCACGATTGCCCAGGGTGCCGCCATGGCCCTTGAAGACGCCGCCGTGCTGGCGGAACTGCTGATCCAAGCCGACCAGGTCACCGAGACGCTGTGGAAAGAGTTCACCGACCGCCGCCTGGAACGGGCCAAGGCAGTAGTCAACGGCTCTGTCCAGCTGGGCCAATGGATGCTCGACGGCGTCCGCGACGCCGACGTGCCCGGCCTCATCCACTCGGTCTCCAGCATGGTCAAGGAACCCGCATGAGCACCTACCCAGCCGAAGACAGAAGCCCCACCGTAGACGTCCACGCCCATATCCTGCTCCCCGCCCTCCAGCAACTGGTGGCCGAAGCGGATCCCGATAACTTCGCCGCCCAGCAGGCCCTGGAAGTGCGGCGCAACGGGCCGGAATCCATGGCCGCCTCCGGCAAGATGATCAAGGAGCGTTGGCCACAACTGACAGACCTGGACCGCCGGCTCGCGGACATGGACGCCCAGGGGGTGGACGTGCAGCTGGTCTCGCCGTCGCCGTCGCACTTCTACTACTTCGCCGCCGGAGAGCTGGCCCTGCAGGTGGCCAAAGCCGCTAACCAGGCTGTTCGGGACTTCGTGGACCGCGCGCCGGACCGGCTCAACGGCCTGGGCCTGGTCCCGCTGCAGCATCCCTCACTGATGGTGGAAGCGCTCGAGCATGCCGTCCCGGGCTGCGGGCTGCTCGGCGTGGAGATCGGCTCGTTCGCCGCCACGCCGGACCATCCCGAGCGTGGCACCGTTGAACTTTCCGACCCGCGCCTGGAACCCTTCTGGAGCCGGGCCGAGGAACTCGGTGCCCTGGTTTTCCTGCACCCGTTCGGCTGCTCGCTGGATGAGCGGCTGGACCGCTTCTACCTCGCAAACACCGTCTCGCAGCCGGCCGAGAACGCGGTGGCGCTATCACACCTGATCTTCAGCGGCGTCCTGGACCGCCACCCGGGCCTCAAAGTGCTGGCAGCACACGGCGGCGGATACCTTCCCACCACTATCGGACGCTCGGACCACGCCTGGAAGGTGCGGCCCGAGGCACGCACCTGCGCCGCGCCGCCGTCGTCGTACCTGAAGAAGCTGTACTTCGACTCTCTGGTCCACAGCACGGCCGAGCTGCGGGCCCTCGTCGCCGCCGCGGGGCCGGAGCACGTGATGCTCGGCTCCGACTACCCGTTCGATATGGGAGCCGACCTCCCGGTGGACGAGGTCCAGGCTGCCGGGCTCCCTGCCGACGACGAGGCTCTGGTTTTGGGCAGTAACGCACGGACGCTGGGCATCATTGCGGCGGCCGCACTGACCGCCCGACCCAACGCATAAAGGAACACTCACATGGTCAAGATCGCACGCTGGAACCACGACGGCGGGACGCAGTCCGGCTTCGTCAACAACGGAACCTGCTACGCCCTGCCCGCCGGCCAGACCGTCCAGACACTGCTGGACGCCGGACTCGACGCAACGCTGGCTCTCGCCGCTGAAACTGTCGGCTCCGCCGCGCCCGTGCCGCTTGCCGATGTGCAGTTGCTCGCCCCACTGGTACCGGCCACCATCCGGGACTTCGTGGCGTTCGAGGAACACGTCGAAGGGGTCCGGAAAAGCATCGACGGCGTGGCCGGCGTAGTGCCCGAATGGTACGAGGCACCCACCTTCTATTTCACCAACCCGCACACGGTGACCGGCACCGGCGAGGTGATCGGTATTCCGGCCGGGTGCGAAGACCTGGACTTTGAAACAGAGGTGGCTGCCGTCGTCGGCCGCGTTCCGGGGAGCGATGCGCGCAACCTGACCGCCGCGGAGGCACACCGGCATATTTTCGGCTACACGGTCCTGAACGACTGGTCCGCGCGGGACCTGCAGCGCCGTGAGATGAAAGTCAGCCTGGGACCGTGCAAGGGCAAGGATTTCGCCAACACTCTGGGGCCGTGGATTGTCACGGCGGACGAGTTCGAAGCCCGGCACGATGCCGACGGATTCCTGCCCATCTCCATGGCCGTGGAGGTTAACGGCGAAGCCATCGGCCAGGATCTGCTGTCCAACATGGGGTGGCCGTTCGCCGAGCTGGTGGCCTACGCCTCGCAGGATTCCGTGGTACGGCCGGGCGACGTCCTGGGCTCCGGTACGTGCGGCAGCGGCTGCCTGGCCGAGCTGTGGGGGCGGAACGGAGCAAAGACTCCCCCGCCGCTGAAGACCGGCGACGTGGTCCGGATGACAGTGGAAGGCATCGGCAGCATCGAAAACACTGTGGGCGCCCGGCGTGAGGCAGCGACGCGGGTCACTGCCCGGACCCGGCCCCGCAACCGGGTTGCCGCTGCGGTTGCTGCCGGGTCATAGCGTGGTCTCCTTTCAGCTTGAGGGCCGGACGGTTGTGGTCACCGGCGCCGGCCAAGGCCAGGGTGCGGCGGAGGCGCACCTGCTGGCAGAGGCCGGGGCGCGCGTCATCGCCACGGACCTGGCGGGGAACATGCCGGCAGAGTTGGCAGCCATGTCGTCGCCTTCGCCCGGTGAGCTGGTGTACCGGCAATTGGATGTCAGCGACGCCGCCGGCTGGGCCGGTCTGGCTTCCTGGATCCAGTCCCATGGATGGCAGGTGGACGGGCTGGTAAACAACGCGGGGATCACCCAGCGCAGCCGGTTGCTCGATGCCTCGGTGGCCGACCTGCAGCGCGTCTATGAGGTGAACGTCGCCGGAAGCCTGCTGGGCATCCAGGCTCTCGAACCGCTGATGGATACCGGCGCCTCCATTGTGAATGTGGGCTCCGTGGCGGGCCTGACGTCGCACTATCCCGTGGCCTACACCGCCAGCAAGTGGGCCCTCCGGGGGCTCTCCCAGGTGGCCGCCATGGAACTTGGACCGCGCGGGATCCGTGTGAACACGGTCCACCCGGGCTTTATCGAAACGCCCATGACGGCGAGCGCGAAGCCGGAGTTTCGGCAAGCCACGCTGGCCGAAACCCCGCTGGGCCGCACCGGAACCGTGGAGGAGGTAGCCGGCGTCGTATTGTTCCTCCTCAGCCCGCTCTCTTCCTTCGTGACGGGCGCCGAGATCTCCGTGGACGGCGGCCAGTCAGGCCACGGCGGGGCCAAGTCGGTCTCCGACGCCCTGCGCTAGCCGGGCAACACCGCCGACCAGCCGCCGTCGACCATCAGGTTGGCGCCCGTCACGTATGAGGCTTCATCGGAGGCTAGGAACAGCGCGCATTTGGCCACTTCTTCGGGCGTGCCGATCCGGCCCAGCGGGATGCTGCCGGCGATGGTGTGCATGGGGTGGTCGGCGGCCAGGAGGTTGCCCTCGGTCGCTGCGGTGCGGATCATCCCGGGGCTGACAGTATTGACGCGCAGTCCATGCGGAGCACCCTCGGCCGCGAGCTGCCGGGCCATGGCCACCACGGCTCCCTTCGTGGCCGTGTGGGCCAGCCGGCCGTTAGTCATGGAACCGGTAACTGCTGCTGTGGATCCCACCAGCACCACCGCCGAGTTCTGAGCCTGGATCAGGTGGGGCCAGAAGTATTTGACCGGCAGGAACACCACATCCATCTCGTGTTCCACATTCCATTTCCAGTCGGCAAACGTGAGCTGCTCCACCGGGGCGAAGCGGGTGACGGCAGCGTTTGCGTACAGGATGTGAACCTGGCCGTGCTCTGCAGCCACGTCCCGGGCCCAGGCTGCCACGGCTGTTTCGTCGGTGAGGTCAACCCGGCTACTGCTCATCCGCCCGCCGGCCGCGGTGACGGCCTCCACTGTGGCCGCGGCGCCGTCGTCGTCCATGTCGCAGCCAATCACCATGGCTGCTGCCGCAGCAAAGGCGAGCGCCGCGGCCCTGCCCTGGCCGCTGGCCGTTCCGGTGATGACCGCGGTCTTGCCGGCCAGGCGCTGGCTGGAAATTGGCATGGGAGGTCCCTTCGAAAGCATCTTTCTTCGACTCTCGCAGGGATGGCCTCGACGGGGAACAGCGCTTTGGCTCTAGGTGGTATCCGCCGCACGAATAGTCACCGGGTGGGCGCTTATGGGGAAGAGCTCGTGCAGCCGGGCGCAGGAACGCTGGACCACGGAACGAAGCCAGACGCTGGCCGGGTCTTCCGCCTGCGACGGGTGCCAGTACATCGCCTCCACCAGGGACGCTTCGGTTCCCTCGGAGAACTCCAGCACAACGATGTCCGCGCCGCGCTGGGCCCGTGCCGCCAGCATCCGCGGAACCAGCGCCACCAGGTCGGTCCCTTCGACCAGGAGCGGAAGGGACAGGAAACCGGCCACCACCGCGGCCACGCGGCGCTGTACACCCCGGGACTCGAACAGTTTGTCGGCCGGGGTGGTGATTCCTTCACCGAAATAGCCGACGGCGTGGGGCACCGTGGCCAGGTCCGCCAGCGTGAGCCCGGGCTGCTGGAGCAGGGGGTTTGAAGCGTCGGCGATGGCCACGAAGCTGTCCCGGAACACCTGTTTGCTGGCGCCCTGCATGTGGTATCCGGTGGGCCCCACGAGGAGGTCGATCTTCGAATAGTCGGCCATTTGGCCCTGGAACCCGGAACCGGCTGTGGGGACGAAGTCCACTGACACGTTGGGGGCCTCGTCCCGCAGGATGCCGCGGAGCGGACCCACGATCAGGGCTGCCGCGTAGTCCGAGGCAGCGATGATGAACTCCCGCTCACTGGTTACGGCGTCAAAACCGGACCGCACGCGCGTGGCCCGCTGGATGTGAAGCATGGCTTCATCAACCAGCGGGACCAGCGACTGCGCAAAGGGTGTCAGGTCATACGTGCGGCCGTTCCGCACCAGGAGTTCGTCGTCGAAGTGGCGCCGGAGCCTGGCCATTGCGGCACTGGTGGCGGGCTGGCTGAGCTGCAGCCGCTCGGCCGCCCGGGAGATGTTCCGCAGTTCCAGCAGGACCTGAAGCTGGGGCAGCAGGTTCAAGTCCAGGTTCTTCATACCCACAGGTTATCCGTCCACGGGCTTCCGCCCTCCTAGTGGCTGAGGGGCACCAGCCGCGGTCCCCGGACCAGGACGGCAAGGAGCGCCACCGCGCACGCGATTCCCAAAGCACCCAGGGCATACCCCAGGCTGCCCAGAGCGGCCGCGGCCGCTCCGAGGACGATCGGGGTCAGGAACTGGCCAATGAACAACGTACCGGTCCAGATGCCTGTGCCACGTCCCCGCTGCCGGAATTCAAGGCCATTGACGGCCCACGTCAGCAGGGTGGGCAGCAGCACACCGGTTCCTGCGCTGGCAATGACCGCCCCGGCGATAGCCAGCGGCACGTTGCCCGCAACAGAGACCAGGGAGAGTCCGACGGCGGCCAGCCCGAAGGCGAGTGCCAGCAGGTTCCGTGTGCCCAGCTTCGCCAGGAAGCGGAAGGAGATGGCGCCCGCAGCGGTGGCAAGGGACGCGACAGCTGCAGCGAGTCCAATAAGCGCTGCATCGCCCACGCCCAGTCCCGTGATGACGTACGGCAGGTGGACGATGAGCGCATAGAAAACGATCCCGCCGAACAGCGTCACCGCGGCGGGGGCACCGATCTGCCGCCATGGCACCGGGGTGCGGGCCGCCGTCGTGCGCTGGCTCTTTGCGGGCTCCCAAAGCTTGAAGACCATGGGGATAACGATCACCGCGCTGACCGCATAGAGCCAGAACGGCGTCCGCCAGCTGATACTGCCCAGGGCACCGCCGAGGGCGAAGAACGCCGTTGCCGCGAGCGCGCTGACCATGGTCTGGAGGCCCAGGTATTTGTTCCGCTGTCCGCCGGCGTAGTAGTCGGTGATGAGGGTGGTGCAGCAGGTCATGATGGCTGCTTCCGCGATCCCCACACCCACCCGGGACAAGGCGATGGATTCGAGAGTGTCCAGCCACAGCGGCGCCGTCCCGAACGCGGCGTAGGCCAGCATGGCGAAGACCAGCAGCTGCTTCCGGCCCACCCTGTCGGCAACGTAGCCGGCGAGCGGCGAGAAAAGCGCTACGAACAGCGCTGGCAGCGTGAGGGTAAGCGGCACCAGGATGGCAACGCCGGGGGTGTCTGCGAACGCCTGGTTCAAGGTAGGGAGGATGGGCGCCAAAAGAACGGCACCCAGCACCGGCATGCAGCTGCCGGCAACCAGGAGGGTCGCCGGCAGCCGTCCGGCTGTCCGCGTGGCCGTGGGACCGGGTGTCCCGTTCCTGGTTTCAGTGCCCGTGAGCTGAATATTCTCCATTGAATTTTCCTTAGCCTCTTGATGGTCACGGAGGGAATCAGCGCCTTTCGGGCGCCGAAAAGTGACTTCCCTCACTGTGACAACCGTTGGACTATCGGGGAATCCTGGATTTGGAATAGCTGGTATCCACGGAACGGATGGCAGGACAAAGCTGCGCCCGTGCGGGCGGCCTCCGCACCAGCCCAGCCGGTCAGGAGCTCAGCTCTTCCGCCGCCTTCCTGGCGCCGCGGACCGCAATGGCCACGCTCATCAGCGTGGGATTCATGGCCGTCGCCGTCGGAATGAGCGCATTTCCGCCCACCACCAGGTTGCGGTAGCCCCACACGCGTGACCACGGGTCCGCCACCGACGTGCCGTCGTCGGTGTCGCCCATGCGCATGGTGCCCTGGTAGTGCAGGCTGGAGCCGTTCGGCATAAGGCGGGGCTCGGCAACGAAAACGCCGAGGGCCTTTCCGGCACGGCGGAGCCGCTCCGTGCCCTGGGCGATCTCCGCGTTTTCCCTCTCGGTGAGCTCGTACTCGATGGTCATGTTCGGAAAACCCCGGTAGTCCGGCTCGTTGTCGTCGAAGGTGACGGCGTCCTCGAAGCGCGGGTGCTTGCGCATGCCGTAGCCCATGTTGACGTAACCCCAACGGTTCTCGGCATACGGGGTCCCAGGCTCCATCGGGAACGGCGTGGTCTCGGTGTACATCACCTGGACGGAGAAGGGGTGCTCCGGCTCGGAGAACGGGATACGGTTCACGGCAGCGACGGGGTCCGCCGGGTTCTGTGCCCGCCGGGAGAGTTCGGCCTTCAGGTCCTCCTCGGTGGCGTGCCGCCCCATCTTTTCAGCATCCAGGGCCACCGTCGAGATAACCACGGGGTGCTCCGTCAGGTAGTGCCCGAGCGCCTTGGGCCGTACACCGGAGGCCCAGAGGAGCTGCGGTGAGCGGAAAGCATCGGCCGCAACCACAACAACGTCCGCTGCCACAAACGATTGCCTCCCCGTGCGAAGGTCCTCGACCGTGACGCCGGTAGCCCGGTCGCCGTCGAGCTCGACACGGCGGACCAGGGTGAGGTCACGGAGTTCGAACTGCTTGGAGAGGGGGCTGCCTTTGTCGACGAGCGGGCCGAGGACCACGTCGGCACCCGCCCACCGGACGGAACCGTCAGGCTGCGGATCGCCGGCGACCGGAAGGGTGCCAACCCCATAGCCTTCGGGCAGTTCAGCGCCAAACTCCTCATCGAGCAGGGACCTGATGGCTCCACCGACGGCGGAATCGGCGAACGCGGCGCTGTGGACGTGAAGCAGCTCCTTGGCGTTGTTAATGAGTCCATCCCACTCGTCATCTGCGATAAACGGAACCTTCTCGCTGAAGGCTGGTGACGGCGTCGCACATGTCCAGTGCGCACCCTGGCCGCCGACGTTGGTAGCGGCAGCTGCTGCGGGAAAGCTTGAGGCATGGGCGGATCCCGCTCCGCCGAAGGCGAGCAGATGCGTGCCCTGGCGTGCGGTGAACATGCCTTCAGTGACCGTGCCGGCGGGGATTCCCAGGGATTCACGGTAGGCGCCAGCCTGCGGCCCCTGCGACATTTCCCGCGCACGGGCTTTCTGGTCAGGGTCGGGAATGTTCCGGACGCTCTCGCCGGGAACTTCCGTCAGCTGCGGCCCGGCTTCGAACATCACCACATGGGCGGTCGGGACCTGCTCAAGAAGCACGCGTGCGTAGGCGGAGCCGATGGGCCCGCTGCCGACGATGGCGATAGTGGGATTGGACATGATGTCTCCTTTGAAATCAGGCCGAAAGGGATTCGGAAGTTGTGTGGGGAGCGGGAACGGGTTCATCGGAGAGCCGGCCCTGCGGAAGCAGGACGGCAGCGATAATCCCCACGGCATAGGTAACTGCCAGGGCGATGAAGATGGGAGTGAAGACCGTCCCGTAGATCTGCGCGACGCCGGCCTGGACGGCAGGGTGGGCAGCGTGCACCAGCTGAGGGGTCAGGGTGGAGGCGTCAAGGCCTGCGGGCAGGAAGGCCGCGACCCCGAAGCCGATCACCCCGCCGATGACCGCCGTCGCCACTGTTGAACCCACCTGCCGCACCAGGTTGATGGTTGCCGTTATGGCGCCGGTCTGGCTGGCCGGGACTGCGCCCTGGACCACCGCGACGATCAGGCTCATAAACGCCCCGGTTCCTATGCCAACCACACCCATCACAATCATGGGGACCCACAACGGCAGCCCGACGGGCAGCGCGGCCATCACAAACAGGCCTGCCGAGCCCAGCGACGTTCCCAGGATCGGGAAGATCCGGTAGCGCCCTGTCCGGCTGGCCAGCCATCCGGTCAGCAGGTTGCTGATCAGCATGCCGAACACTGTGGCGATGGGGACAAGCCCGGACACGGTTGCAGAAGTTTGGTAGGCCATTTGGAAATACGTGGGCAGGTAGGCAGTGATGGAGAAGAACCCGACGCCGATGATCGCAGACAGCGCGGTGCCCGCGGCAATGGTGCGGTTGGCAAAGAAGTGGAGCGGCACGATGGGCTCGGGAGCGCGGCGCTCTATCAGGAAGAAGACAGCAAAGCCCACGATGCTGAGGGCGAGCGCCGCAGCGGCGGGAAGGCCGGCGCTCCGTTCGGCAGCCCACGTCACACCGAGTACGAGGGCCACCAGCGCGGTGGTGAAAACAGCCGCCCCTGCAACATCGAAGTGGCGTGGCTTGGGGCCAGGTTCCAGGTGCGGAACTGCGATCAGCGCGAGGACCAGGGCTGCTACGCCCACGGGGATGTTGATCCAGAAGACCCACTGCCAGCCCCAGTAGTCGGTGATGGCGCCGCCGAGCACGGGGCCAATAAGGATCGCGATGGGGAAAGCAGCGCCGACAATGGCCATGTACTGTGGCCGTTCCCGCTGCGTGGTGGCCCGGGCAATGATGGTCTGGGACATCAGCTGCAGCCCTGCGGAGCTCATCCCCTGCAGGACGCGTGCGGCGATGAGCCATGCCATGTCCTGGGCGAAACCGCAGGCCAGTGAGGCGGCCAGGAACATGATCAGTGAACCGAGGAAGATCCTGCGCGCCCCCAGCACATCGCCCATTTTGCCGAGCACCGGCAGCAGCACTGTGCTGGCAAGCGTGTAGCCCACCACAACCCAGCTCATCAGTTGCAGCGCGCCCAGCTCGCCGGCGATGGTGGCCAGGGATGTGGACACCACGGTGTGGTCCAGAGCCCCAAGGAACGAGACCGAGAGCAGGGAGATAACGAGGAGACGGAGTCTCAGAGGTGAAAGTGGCATAGTGATCTACCCGAACGATCGGGCCGTCGACGCGACGTGTTGTGCCTCCGCCGCACCATCACGGCGGAGAACGGGTCCGGAAGGAACCCCGACGCCATTACCATGATACCTCACTTTAGTCTAAAACAAACAAAAGCACGCCAAAATAGGTCTGAAGAAGGCTACGTGCCGAGCAGGGCTGTCGTAAGGCTGATGTCCTCGAGCAGCTCATCCAGGTCCGCCACCGGTTCACCCGAGGCACAGGCTTCGAGGGCGCGGCGCAGCGCAAGCCGGGCCGACGATTCATAGTGCGCCGACGCCCTCCAAATTCCATCCTCGGTGGATGTCTCCAGCCGCATGAGTCCGGCAGGCTGGTCCACGATCACTTCCGTCCTCACTTCGCCAAGGGCGAGCAACTGGAGCAGGCCGCCGTCGCGCATGCCCGCGGCGGCCGCCGTCTCGGTGGCAGCCAGGGTAGTGGGAAGCGACCCGCCCGCGCTCATCGAGTTCAGCAGCGCGATCCTGCCCCGCGCCGTGGCAATGCACGCCTGCAGCGTCAGCGTCCCCTGGGTCAGGGACCGCGCCCAGCCAAGGCCGTCGCGGACTACTGCCTGAAGGCCGGCACCCGGCGAAGCGCACTCAACGGTGATGATCCGGGCCGGACTGCCACCCCTTGCCCGAACCGCGTCCGCAACAACATCGGGGCGGAGGCGGGGACGCTCCACAACGACGGGGATGCCACCTGACCAGGGGTTGGCTTCCAGCGCCTTGCGTGGGAGCTCGCCAGGGTCCGCGATCACTACCGCCACGGCTCCCCGGGCACGGGCCGCCAGCAAGCCCTGCCACCAATCGCCGGATCCAGGCACAACCACAACCGCGCCATTGGCGCCATCCGTCCGCTGGGCACTAAGAGGAAGCTCGGCAACAGCAGCCACATAGGAAGGCAACGCGGTAAGGATGCCGCGCCCCTGGCCCGGCATCCTCATGGGGACACCCCTTCAAGGACCTTCGCCGCGGCAGCGCTGGCCAGATCGGTCGCATAGTGCGAGTCAGCCAGCAGCTCGTCGTACTCCACCGGAGCTGCGCCCTCAAGGAGCGATGCCAGCAGGCTCCACTCCGCCACATAGCCGTCTTCGGGGTCCCGCCCGTAGTCCGTCCATTGCCCGTCCACGCTTCGTACGCGGGTGGCGGCGCTTCCGGCATGGACGAAGGCGGGCGGGAAGTTGACCTCGACGCGGTCATGCGAGGTGGCCACGCTCATCCGCCAAAGGGCATCGGGCCCTTCCGGAAGCATGGTGAGCGCCAACTGGACCAGCACGTCGCCGGACCGGTAACCCACCAGGTAGCCGATCGGCGGAACGATTCTTGCGTAAGCCACCTCGTCAATGACCGGCGCAATGTCCCGGACAGCGGGAAGATCATGGATTGCGAGGCCCGTCAGCAGCTGCCGCAGGACCCCGGCCGCCACCGCAGGATCATCCAGGTCGGGCCGCCCCCGGCGCACTGCCTGGAAGGGGCCACCCTCTGAGACCAGCCGGTGGTACCTGTCATTCGGCGGGAGTGCCAGCGTAACGGCGATTGTCTGCACACGGCCCTCGAGGGCGACAAGATGGTGCCTTGCGCGCCCCCAGGCCGCATCAAACAGATGGTTTGTGCCCACCAGGAGGACTGTGCCCGCGGCGCGGCACACAGCAATGATCTCTTCAGCTTCTTCCCTGCTGGTGGCCAGCGGCTTCTCGCAGAAGACGGCCCGCTTGCCCGCGGCCACTGCAGCCAGGATTTGACGTCCATGCTCAGCGGGCGGACTGCAAACGGCCACCACATCCACGCTCGTGTCCGCAAGCAGTTCCGCGTCCCCCTCGGACCAGCGGGCACCAAAATGCCTGGCCAGAACCCGGGCGCGCCCGCTCCCGGCATCGGCAATGTGAACCACACTGAACAGCTCAGTCAGCCTGCCCAGTACTGGAAGATGAAGAGCCGCGGCTCCCGGCCCGGATCCAAGAATCCCTACGTTCCAAGGCATCATTGCCCTCCTTCTTATGTCTCTATTATTCATAAGTTAGGTATGTTCTGGCTATAGTCGCGCCCCAAGGCACCTTAGTCGGCCCCAATGTGTGAGAATTGTGAGCATGACGACAGAGTCCACACTCCGCTTTGGGGCACAAACGGATGAAGTGACGAGCCTTTTGCGGATCGTCAACCTGGTACGCACGGGCGAAGCAACCACCCGCCCGGAAATCGGCAAGGTCACCGGCCTTGGCAGGGGTGTGGTCAGCCAACGTGTGGACCAGGCGATTCAGATTGGCTTCCTCGGGGACGGCGAGTTCGGCGCCTCGTCCGGTGGCCGCGCACCGCGGACCCTGCGTTTCCGGGCGGAGCAGGGACGGATCGTGATTTGCGCCCTCGGAGCGGCTCATATGCGCGTCGGCATAACTGCGCTCGACGGCGACATCCTGGAACACACGCACCGCCCCTGGGATATCGCGAAGGGGCCGGAGGAGACCATCGATGCGGTCATGTCCCTGGCCGACGACCTGCTAAAGAAGGAACCCAAGGTGCCCGTGTGGGGTGTCGTGGTGGGGCTTCCCGGCCCGGTGGACTTCGCTACGGGGCAGCCCGTGGCGCCACCGATCATGCCGGGGTGGAACGGTTACGACGTCCGCACCCCCTTTGAAGAACGCTTCAATGCACCGGTGTGGGTGGACAACGATTCCAACCTCCTTGCCCTCGGGGAACGTGCCCGGCGGCGCGACTCCCTGGTGGATCTGATTTACTGCAAAATCGGCTCGGGCATCGGCGCCGGCCTGTTGTCCAAGGGCAGGATCCACCGAGGCGCCAACGGGGCCGCCGGCGATATCGGCCATGTCCGCGTCCCCGACTCGGATGCACAGTGCCGTTGCGGCAAGATCGGCTGCCTCGAAGCGGTTGCCGGCGGCTGGGCACTGGTCCGGGACGCAGAAGAGGCCATCAAGGAAGGGGCCAGCACCTCCCTTGCCGCGCTTGCGAAAAAGAGGGCACTGACCCTTGAGGAGATCACCCTCGCAGCGCAAGCCGGGGACTCCCTGGCCATCACTCTCGTCCAGAAGTCGGCCCGCGTAGCAGGCGAGACCATCTCAGCCTTGGTGAACATGTTCAATCCGGGGGTCATCGTGATCGGCGGTGCCATGGGCTCAGCCGGCGAGGTGTTCCTGGCCGAGGTGCGCCAACGCGTCTATGAACTGTCACTCCCGCTCGCCACCCGGGACCTCACCATCACGCTCTCGGTCAACGATGAGCGCGAACCGCTGCGCGGCGGAGCCGAACTGGCCCGCGAGCAGCTGTTCGACGTCACCTTCCCCCGCTGGTTCGCCGAGGGCCGGCCCTCACCTGAACGGGCAACCGTTCCGGCATAGAGGTCACCGCGGGCGCAGGCGTTACCTGCGCCCGCGCAGCGGCCCGAGCCTGCCGGCTCAGGCTACGTCGCGGGACACACTGGGCACCGGCGCCCGGTCAGGATCCAGCCGGGCCTGCAAGTGGAACGGCAGGACCAGCGGCGATCCGGGGCCCGCCTGCAGGTAAGGCACCAGCAGTTGGAAGTCAACGGCAACGGCGTGAATACCGGTATGGAGTTTGCGCCCGCCGGCCAGGACCAGCCTGTCCTGCACGAACCACCAGCCGGCCTCATCCACGAGCGAATCCGGCGACACGTCGCGGGCCCCCAGCATGACCTTCAGCTCCGCTGGCGCCAGCGGAACGCCGTCCACCGCAACCGCCAGGCCAGTCAGGCTGGACATGGGCATCGAGCGGATCCAGGGAAGCCCCACTCGAAGCTCAAACCCCCGCGGTGTGGCCGACAGGGCATCTTCGCGCAAAGCTGTTTGCAACATGACTTCCATCCTTTATCCTAAAAGTGACATAAGTTTGTCATTAACGCGCATAAATGGGAAGGCGCCAAATGGCCCCCGAAATTCCTGACAGCTGGACCCTTTGCGCCAGCTCGTTCAACTGGACCCCAGAGATCACCGCTGCCCGCCGAACTGCCCAGGACATTGTCACCGGCATAGCGGACTCCGTCACGAAAACAATCGAACTCGAACCCGGACTGCTGTGGCGGTCCTTCCCCGCTCCGCAGCACGCCGAGGTGGACGCACTGCGGGATTCCCTGGCCGCAAAGGGGGGAAGCGTCAGCATCGTTGGTGCCAGCCTCGACGACTTCACCTCACCAACCGCCCGGCGTTCGCCGCAGGAGCGCCTTGACTTCCTGGTTCCCCAACTGCGTGCCGCGCACCGGGTTGGAGCCTCTGGGGTGCGGCTGCCGATCGGCCAGGCGGGCACCGACCTCCTCGCCCTGGTACAGCCGCTGCTGCACGAGCTCGATCTTGTGCTGTATGAAGAGATTCAAGGGCAGCAGAGCCCCCAGAACCCTGCCGTGGCACCAGCCCTGGAGGCGATAGCCGGGCTTGCGGATGATCACGTGCGGGTCTTGGTGGACATCAGCATGCTGATGCCCGCCCTTCCCGTCAGCTACCTTGAAGAACTGCGGCGGGGAGGCGTTCCCCCGGAACTCCTGGCACGCCTTGAGGAGGACTGGCGGGACCCCGCCACCCACGACGCCGTGACGGCCCTGCTCCGCTCGGGACAGGTCCCGCCGCGGATTCACACCCTCTTCATGAACCTGCTCATCCGCTTCGGCCGCAGCGACGCCGCGGACCTGCAAGGCATCCTCCCACTGGTGGGCGCCTTCCATCTGAAGTTCTGGGACCTGGACGACGACGGCGGCCGGGTTTCGCAGCCGCTGCGCGATCTTGGCAGCCTCCTCGCCAGGAACGGTTTCGCCGGCACGCTGACCAGCGAGTGGGGCGGCCACGAGTGGTTGCAGTACGGTCCCACAGACATAACACGGAGGCATCTGGCACTGGCGGAGACGGCTCTGGCAGCCCAAACGGTCGCTGGCTGAGCTGTCGAAACCCGATTTCGACAAGCTCAATCACCGACAGAAGAAAAGGCCGGCCCTGCGGGCCGGCCTTTTCTTCGATGCGTACTACTTCGTGCTGAACGCGGCGTCGAAGGCCGCCGCGGAGGGCTCATAGCTGGAGAGCCGGCGCACGAAGGCAAGGGCCTCGGGCGCGCCGTCCAGCCGGTCCATCCCGGCGTCCTCCCACTCCACGGACAGCGGACCGCGGTAATCGATGGCATTGAGCATGCGGAACGCATCCTCCCAGGGCACGTCGCCATGTCCGGTGGAGATGAAGTCCCAACCGCGCCGCGGGTCCGCCCAGGGCAGGTGCGATGACAGGCGGCCGTTGCGGCCGTTGCCGAGGCGCTTCTTCGTGTCCTTGCAGTGCACATGGTAGATGCGGTCCTTGAAGTCCCACAGGAACCCCACCGGATCGATGTCCTGCCACACCATGTGGCTCGGGTCCCAGTTCAACCCAAAAGCCTCGCGGTGCCCGATCGCCTCAAGGGTGCGCTGCGTCGTCCAGTAGTCGTAGGCGATCTCGGACGGATGGACCTCATGCGCGAACCGGACCCCCACCTCGTCAAAGACATCCAGGATGGGGTTCCACCGGTCCGCAAAGTCCTGGTAGCCGGCGTCGATCATCTTTTCGGTTGCGGGCGGGAACATCGCCACGTACTTCCAGATCGACGATCCGGTGAACCCGGTCACCGTCTTTACTCCCAGCTTGGCGGCGAGCCGCGCGGTGTTCTTCAGTTCCTCGGCGGCACGACGGCGGACCCCTTCAGGATCACCGTCGCCCCAGACAACGTTCGGCAGGATGCCTCGGTGCCGTTCATCGATGGGGTCGTCACAGACGGCCTGGCCCTTGAGGTGGTTGGCAATGGTCCATACTTTCAGGCCGTTGCGTTCCAGGACGTCCAACTTGCCCTGCACGTAGGCGTCGTCGTCCCAGCGCCAAGGATCCAGGTGGTCACCCCAACAGGCGATTTCCAGGCCGTCGTAGCCCCACTCGCCGGCGAGCCGGGCCACCTCCTCGAAGGGCAGGTCGGCCCACTGGCCAGTGAACAAAGTGATAGGTCGTGCCACGTAATTTCCCTCCTATATGGCCTGCACAGGGACGCCAGCAGCGACCCCCGTCCAGGCAGAATCATTGTTCGAACTGCGCTCGACTGCGTCGAGCACACGCTGCACCCTCAACCCGTCAGCGAATGTGGCATGCGGGTCGGTGCCGGCCGCGATACCCTCCACGAGGTCCTTGACCTGATGCGAGAACCCGTGTTCGTAACCGAGCATGTGGCCTGCAGGCCACCATGCCGAAACGTAGGGATGGTCCGCTTCCGTGACCAGGATCTTCCGGAAGCCCTGGCGGTCCGCAGGTGCAGTCCGGTCGTAGAACTGGACGCTGTTAAGGTCCTCCAGGTCGAAGGCCAGAGCGCCCTTGTCCCCCGAGACCTCAATCTCCAGCGCGTTCTTGCGGCCGGTGGCAAAGCGCGAGGCCTCGAACGATGCCAGCGCCCCGGACTCGAAGCGGCCGGTGAAGATGGCGATGTCGTCCACGGTCACCTTGCCTTTGCCCACACCGGCGGTGCCGGAAAGACCTGAACCCGAGGTGGAGCCCTTCAAAAGAGGCCGCTCCTTCACAATGGTGTCGATAACACCGGACACCTTCTCCAGGTTCAGGCCGGTCACGAACTGGGCCAGGTCGATGGCATGGGCGCCGATGTCCCCCAAAGCACCGGAACCGGCGTGTTCCTTCTGCAGACGCCAGGCAAGCGGCATCTCCGGGTCCACAAGCCAGTCCTGCCGGTAGGAGGCTCGCACGTGATGGATCGTCCCCACGGCGCCTTGGGCGATGAGGTTGCGGAGAAACGTGACGGCCGGAACGCGGCGGTATGTGAAGCCCACCATCGCCCGGATGCCCCGTGCTGCCGCGCGCTCGGCGGCCTCGGCCATCGCTTCGGCCTCCGCCACCGTGTTGGCCAGCGGCTTCTCGCACAAAACGTGCTTCCCGGCCTCTAGTGCGGCGATTGCAATCTCGGCGTGGGAGTCGCCAGGGGTGACGATGTCGACCACGTCGATGTCTTCCCGGGCGATCACCTCCCGCCAGTCTGTGGCTGACTCGGCCCAGCCCCACTTCTTGGCAGCCGCCGCAGTGGCGGACGCGTTCCGGCCCACAACAACCGCCATTTCCGGCGCGGCTGGCAGATCAAAAACCCGTGGTGCAGTGCGCCAGCCCTGGGAATGGGCGGCACCCATAAAGCCGTGGCCAATCATGGCCACGCGCAGGGTTTTCATGCGAGTACTACCTTGCGTTCCACCGCCACGCGGTTGCCCACGTAACGCTGGGGCGCGATCTGCATGTACAGCAGGCGGAGAGTGAGGATGACTTCGACGTCGATCTCCTCGCCAGCGTCGGGGACGCGGTCCAGCGGAATAATGATCTCCGGCTTATCAGCCACAAACCACAGGGTTTCCCACTGCTCGGGAAGCTCGGCAATGGAGTAGGACCTTCCCTGCAATTCGAAACGCAGGGACGTCTTGGGGACCTCGTCGCCGTTGACGGAAGCAACGACGTCGTCAACGGCGGACAGCCAGAGGCTGCGGTACCAGGGCAGTTGCACTGACACAGCAATGCCTTCGGGGTGCCTGCGGACGTCGGCGTCCTGAAACAGGGAATTATGAGTTGCCATGGCTTTCCTTACTTAAACGTATCGACGAAGGTGTCGTGGGCAGCGGGTACTTCTGGACTGACGGCGTCTTCGATGGCACGCCGCATGAGCGTGTGCTGCTTCTTGACGAGGTCGATCGGGTCGGATTCGCCGAGGTCGGCGAAGGCGTGGCCCTCCCATTCGCTGGAGAGGTAGCCCTGGTAGCCGCCCTTGACGAACTGCCGCACAATGCGGGGAATGTCCATGGCCGGCTCGTTGCCGTTTTCGTCAATGTCGTAGAACTTCGCGTGGACATGGAAGATCTGCGGCATGATGTCCAGCCATTCCTCCGGCGGAACCAGCCCGTGCATGTTGAAGGCCAGCCGGGTGAACGGGCCCAGTCGAGCGGGGTCGAAGTTGTTCGCGTTGAGGTAGTCCTCGAATTCCTGGTTGCGTTCCTGCATCGGCAGCGGCTTGCGCCAGATGTCCTGCATCACCGCGAAGTGTTCCTCGGGCAGCCCCATCTGCGTCAGCGTGCGGAACAGTGTCGGGGAGAGGCTGTGCATGGTGGAACTGAAGTCTGCGGTGAACCCCAGCCGGTCGCTGTCGAGTTCGGCGTACATCTCCCGGATCTGCAGGATCTTGGGATCGTTCGGGCCCTGTGGTGCATGGATCTCGTAGCCGAGCTTTTGGTCGTACTTCTCGGCCAGCGGCAACAGGCTGCGGAGCAATTCCTTGCCCGCGGACCGGATGACCACCCGGTGGAATCCGAGTTGGTTCGCCGTCCGCAGCTGCGCTGCGAAGAAGTCGTACTCCTCGTCCGGGGTCATGTCCCGGTCCTTGCGGCGGCCCATGTCCAGGTTGGTGCCCACGGCGCTGGGGGTCAGCCCGTAGCGGTCCATGCTGTCTCGCCACAGCTTCACGAAATCGGCATCAACGTGGGGGTAGGTGCGCAACATCTGGGCGATGTTGAACTCGACTCCGGGACCCAGGCCTTCATCGGCCACAGCCTTGATCAGGGTCTCGGGGGTGTAGAGTCCGGCGGCGAACTCAGAGGTGAGCGAATAAAGTGTGATGCCAAGCTCGATACCCGAGCCGGCGATTCCTTCTGACATGATTTGTTCCTTCTGTTTCAGCCGCGGACGGGCTGGGCGAGGTGGCTGTTGAGGATGCTGCGTGCTTCGGCGGCGTCCGTGATCATCGCCGAGCCGGCGTCGGCCGCGGCGGAACGCTGGACGGCCTGCTCGCCGCGGATGATGTCGAACGGGTCCTGCCAGTTGTTCCAGTGCCAGCCTTCGTATTCGCTGGAGATGGCACCGGAGTAGCCGTTCTCGACGAGCTGGCGGACCAGGCCCCGGACCGGCACCGAGGGCTCTTCGCCGTTCTCGTCGATACCGAAGAACTTGCCGTGCACGTGGCGTACCCACGGCATGATCTCCAGCCAGGTGTCCACGGGGGCAGGCCCGAACAGCCCGGTTCCGTTGATGGCGAAGTCGATGCCGAGGTCCGGCCGGCCGTTGCGGGCGGCCAGCCCAATGAAGGCGCCGAAACGCTCACCGTGGATCTTTTGTGTGTTGGGCGGCCCTTCTGCGTAGAAGCCGTTCCACAGGTCAACCACCTGGCGGAGCAGTTCCTCCGAAGCGCCGCGCCGGCGGTAGGCCTCCACCAGGGAGGGGGCGAAGCCGGTGACGGTGGCACCCCAGTCGGCGGTGAAGCCAAGCAGCGGGGAATCCAGTTTCTCGTAGCGGTCGCGCAGGGCCAGGACACGTTCGTGCGCGCCGTGCTGGTCGGCGTGGACTTCCAGCGCCAGGGTCACACCGTACTTTTCTGCCACCGGCAACAGGCTTTCCATGGCATCCGGAGTCAGGGAGATCTGCACGCGGGCGATCGGGAAGCCGAGCCTGGCAGCCACCTCGATCTGCTTGCGCATGTATTCGACCAGCTCGTCATGGTTCATGAGCCGGTCACGGCGGATGCCCGTGTCAACGTTGACCGCCAGCGACGTGGGAACCAGGTCCACCTCGGCAACAAGATCGCGGAACTGTCCCACGAATGCGTCATCGATGTGGTCCGGGAAGCCCCGCAAGCTCGAGAAACCAATGAGTTCAAGGCCCGGGCCGAAGCCTTCGGCGGCCACCTTGCGGATCAGGCCATCGAGGTCGTACTGCCGGGCGTGGGAGGCCCGGGTGAAGCTGTAAAGGGTGACGCCCTGGATCGGCGTGCCGAGGCTGGTCATCGCTGTGCCACCTTCATGGTTTTGGTGTCGCGCTCTTCGATGTGGAGCACGCCGTGGTCGGTGATGATGTACGGGATGTAGAGCTTGAGGTCCACCCGGACCTCGTGCTCGGCATCGTCATCCGCAACAGGCAGATCGCCGGACAGGACGGCCGAGTCCAGCGGGAACCACCATTCGCCGGTCTCGTCCACCAGTTCCTCGAAGCTGAACGTGCGGTTGTTCATGGTCCAGCGCAGCGAGCCCTCGGGGGCTGCGACCCCGTCCACGGTCAGCGCGGCTCCTGCGATGCACGAGCCCGGCAGGGCGCGGTACCACGGGATGCGGACCTCGACGGCGGTTCGGCCGTCCTGGGTGGTGAGTGTTCCCTGCTCGATAATGCGGTCGGCGATCATCGAGACCTCCTTGTCTGCGGCATACCTTGCCTGTAATTGGCGGAAGTGGCTCCGTGCGGGCACTTCGTCATTATTTAGTCATTCTATTGTCTGATTTCGACAAAAGTAAAGAGCTGGTGAGTTCTCCGGCGATCCTGCGCGCCCCGCGCACGGCGAGTGCCACGGACGTCAGCGTTGGGTTGCATGCCGTGGAAGTGGGAATGACGCCGTTGCCGGCCACAAAGAGGCCGGGGACCTCCCAAACCTGGCTGTCCGGGGAACACACGCTTTCGCCGTCGTCCGTTGCGCCCATGCGCGTGGTGCCCTGGTAGTGGAGCGAAGATCCCGGCGGGAGGACGAAGGGGCGCTCGTCGAGCGGCTCGCCCACGGCCTTGCCCAACCGGACTATTTCCTGCTTCGCGCGTTCCAGCACATCATGATCCCGCTCAGTGAGCCGGTAGTGGATGCGCATGGCGGGCATCCCGTATGAGTCGCGGGCACCGTCGTCGAAGGCCACCCGGTCCTCCCGCTGCAGGTCCTTGGCGCAGAACAGGCCCAGCCCTACGATCGAGCCCGGGACAACGGGGTCATCATCCGCCAACGGGACAGGGGACGCATCCAGCTGCATGATCTGGCCGTGGAAGGGGGCTTCGTCAGTGTAGGGAACCCACGCCACACCGCTGTACGCGCTTAGCCCGCCTTGCGCGTCCTGTACGTCCGCAGGAGAATCCCCTTCGGAGACGTCCCGCAGCCTGCTGCCGAACACCACCTGCGCCTGGTCGTTAAGGTAGCGGCCCAAAGCGGCGGGTCTGATTTCCGAGGCCCACAGCAGTTGCGGCGTGCGCAGGGCGTCCGCGCCCACCACAACGTAGCGGGCGGCCACCTGATGGGTCTCGCCACTGCGCCGGTCCTGAATCTCGACGCCGGCAGCAACACCGCCCGCGACCAGCACCCGCGTTACGAGGGACTCGTCAAACAGGTTGAAGTGCGGATTCTCCCGGGTCACGTCACCCATAACGACGTCGGATCCTGACCACATCAGGGCGCCATCGTCACGCCGGTGCACGGCAAGCGGCATGGACTGGACACGGTAGGCCGGCTTTCGGCCATTGTCCGCTACTGCTGCGAGGCGTTCACGGACCAGGTCCGAGAACGGGGCACCGTCAAAAGCGTGCGTGGTGACGCCCAGCAGGCGGCTGGCGTCGTCAAGGAGCTGATCCAGCTCGGGCACAAATGCAATGCGCTCCTTGCCTGCCGGACGCGGGCAGGCAGCGGTCCAGTGGGCCGCCATGCCGCCCACGTTGCTGGACATCGCAGCCACGGGCATCCCGTCTTCTCCAGGGAACACGTAGCCATCCGGCAACAGGTAAGTCCCGGGCCTGGCGCGGCGCTCCCCGCTCTTGACGGCACCGGGTGAGCTGACGGTTTCGGCGCCCGCACCAGAGCCTTCCGATGCCCGCTGGGCAAGGCTGCGGCGCTCCGGATCCGCAATATTCTTGACGTGGGCGCCCGGCGGGTTGCTGACCGTGGGGCCCACTTCGAACATGGCGATAGTGGCCCCGGGCGCCGTCTCGCTGAGGATCCGCGCGTACGCCGACGCCGTCGGGCCGCTGCCAACGATGGCGATGTCGACGGCATCCGGGTACCGGCTACCGCCCATGACCCGCCACCAGCTCCTGGATGCGGCGGACGGACTTTGCCGAGTCGATCGTGGGGTAGTACTCAAGTCCGATCGGGCCCGCATAGCCGCTGTTCTGGAGGTCCGCGAACCGGGCCGGCCAGTCGATGGATCCCGAGCCGGGTTCGCCGCGGCCCGGAGCGTCAGCGATCTGAACATACTTGATAAGGTCGCCCGCATTGGCGAGCTCGGCGGCCACGTCCTCGCCCTCGACGGTGGAGTGGTAAAGGTCGTAGAGGACTCCGAAGTCCGGTGATGCCACACCCCGGGCGACGTAGACGGCTTCCGAGGTCCGGTCCAGCAGCGCCCCGGGGTGGTCCACCCTGGTGTTCACCGGCTCGAGGACAAGGGTGATCCCGGATCCCTCGATGTGTGCGATGCCGCGGGTGAAGATCTCAATCAGTTCATCCAGCTGGTCCTGCCGCTTGCGCCCGCCGAATCCGGTGCCGCTGCCCACCACGATCCGCGGGCAGCCGAGCTGCCGCGCCACCTCGACGCCGGCGTCGAGTCCCGTGTAGAAAGGCGCGTGGTCTTTCGGCGGGATCATGAACTGCATGCGCGGTTCCGCGAGCTGGGCCGTGAGCTGGACCCCGGTTTCCTCGAGTGCGTCCTTGAGGGCGGGGATGTCCTTGCCTGTCGGGCCCCACATCTCCACGGCGTCAAAGCCGGCGGCGGCTGCAGCGCGGACGCGGTCAGCAGCGCTTTCGCCTGCTTCGGCGAACAGAAGGTCAATGTTGGGTGAAAGTTGGAACATGGTGTCTCCTGGTAAGTAGTAAGGGGGTTCAGAACATGGGTGGAAGGCTTTGTGCACCCGTTTTTGGGTGTAGAAGATCTCCGCGAAGCGTTCAAACGCTTCGCGGGTATTCAGCAATAGCGGATTAGCCCTTCAGGCCGCCGGAGAAGCCCTGAATGAAGCGCTTCTGCGCAAACAGGAACAGCGCCAGCATGGGAATCATGGACACGATCACAATCGCAAAGATCGAATTCCACTCCGAAACCAGTGAACCGATGTAGTAGTACATGGCCACCGGCAGCGTCTGGTTGGCCGAGCCGCCCAGGAAGATGAGCGACGTAAAGAAGTCGTTCCACACAATGAGGCCGGCGAAGATGGTGACCGTTCCCGTGGCGGGAGCCATCATGGGCAGCACCACCCTCGCAAAAATCTGGGTCCGGCTGGCACCGTCAATGGTTGCCGCTTCCTCGTAATCCGTGCCAAGTCCGCGGAAAAAGTTGGAGTAGAGGAAGATCGAGAGCGGCAGGAGCATGCCGGTGTACAGGACGATCAGGCCCCACGTGGACCCCGTGAGGCCCATGGCACGTGCACCCATGTAGAGGGGCACTGCGCCGAGCTGGCCGGGGAGGATGATGGCAATCAGGAAGAGGTAGTAGGCACCTTTGCTCCAGCGGCGCGTGCTGCGGGAGATGACGTATCCGGTGATTGAACCGAGCGCGATCAGTCCGACGATGCTTCCCGCGGTAATGATGATGCTGTTCACCAGGCCCAGGACCACATTGGAGTTGCCGGTGGCCGTCAGGACAGCCACGAAGTTGCTGAAGTCCGGGTTCTTCGGGAGCGCCAGGGGCGAGGTGGTGTACATCTCACTGTCCGGCTTCAAGGCGGTGGTCACCAGGAAGTAGAACGGGGCGAGGAAGATCAGCGCCAGCGCCCAGAGTCCAACTTCGCGGAGCAGCGTGAGTTTGGTATAGCGGAACATTGTTAGTCCTCCGGGTTCGATCGCGTCAGCCGTTGCTGGATAACGGCGAAGAACAGGATGATGGCGGCGAGCACCAGGGCCAGGGCGGCACCGCCGCCGAAGTTGCCGAGCGCAAACGCCTGCTTGTACACCTGCGTGGCAAGGGTTTCGGTGGCACCGGCGGGTCCGCCGTTCGTCAGGGCCATGATGGGATCGAAGACGCGAAGCCCCTGGACGATTCCCAGCGTGGTGGCAATGGCAATGGCGGGGCGGATGGCCGGCAGCGTGACGTACCGGAAGCGCTGCCACAGGTTCGCACCATCGATCGCGGCAGCCTCCTCGACTTCCACCGGAACGCCGGCAAGTCCGGCCATGAAGATCACCATGGCAAAGCCGGTGGACCCCCAAACAAGCACCACCAGAACCGTCCAGATGGCCCACTGCGGGTCGGCGAGCCATGGTTTGGCGAGGTCGCCGGCGCCTATTGAGGTGAGGAAGACATTGATGGGGCCGTCGAAGTCGAAGATGTACTTCCAGACGTAGGCGGTGGCCAACGGACTGAGCACCACGGGCATAAAGAAGAGTGTGCGCAGAAGGTACCGGGTCTTTAGCATCCGGTTGAGGCCGAGGGCGATGATGAGCCCGCTGACGTTGCCGAGCAAGACCGAACCAAAGGCCAGGAACAGTGTGTTCGTCAGGGCGCCCAGTTTGGTGGGGTCCTTGAAGATGGCTTCGAAGTTCTGCCAGCCCACAATTTTGAACGAGCCGATGCCTGTCCAGTTGGTAAAGGCGAAGAAGCCGCCGATGCCGGTTGCCACGTAGTGGATGGCGATGACCAGGACGATCCCGGGCAGGGCCCACCACCAATGTCCCAACTGCAGGCCCGCGCTCCGGGATCGGGGCTTGTCACCCGTCCCCGGAGCACGCCTGCCTCGCAGGGGTGCTTTTGCTGCTTCGCTTTTCGGTTGCATCGTCGCAGTCATGGTAATCCTTGCTTGTCCCTTTGAGTCGTTGGAACTGTGGTGATCCGAAGCTGTTACTGTCCCCAGGCCGTATCCATGGCCTGGAGTACCTGATCGGCAGTCTTCTGTCCGGTGATCAGGCCCTGGACGCCGGTGGCGAGGGCGTCATACACGGCGGAGTTGGGCCACTGGCTGTTCGGCAGCGGGCCGTATTTTCCGTCCTTGATGAGATCGCCGACGTTCTTGTAGGCACTTGCGTTGAAGTCGTAGCTGTCCAGGCCGGTGACCGGCAGGGCGCCGTCGATTTCCGCGAAGGCCTTGGTCTGCTCAGGCTCTGCGGCCCAGTCCAGGAACGCCTTGGCAGCATCCTTGTTCTTGGACGCTGCGTTGATGGAGAACGCGTAGTTCGCGCTGGCGTACACGAAAGCGTTGCCCGAGCCCTTCTCTGCCGGGAGCGCCCGCACATTGAAGTCCGAGTCGGCAGCCGCAGTTTTCAGCTGCTTCCAGCTGGGGCCGGGGATAAAGCCGGCAAGGGAGGTTCCGCTGGCGAGGCCTTTGGTAATGGCGTCGAACCCGGCTCCGGCAGCGCCCTTCTGGAAGCAGCCCGCGTCGTTGAGTTTGGCCACTGCCTCCAGCGATGCTTTCCAGCCGTCCGAGCCAGCGAATGTGGTCTGTTTGGCGGCACGCTTTTCGTTCCACTTCGGGTCCTCCGCGTAGACGCGGGACGCGGCCAGGGACATCGCCATCAGACCGGTGTTTGGAGCCGCGGAGCCTGCCAGGGCGATGACCGATTTGCCGGACGCTGCGAGCGACTTGCACTGGTCCTGAAGGGAGGCGAAATCTGACGGGAATTCGGTAATGCCGGCTGCTTTGGCAGCCGTTTCATTGGCAACCAGGCCAACCACGGTAATTTCCGGCGCCTGGCCATAGACTTTTCCGTCGGTTCCGAAGAGGGCTTCGCTGCCCTTGGGGACCAGTTCCTTGGCGGCGTCGTCCAACGGCTCAAGGAAGCCTGCCTGAACGAGCGGCAGGATGCTGCGTCCCTGGCCGGAACCCGGCGTGGTCACCACGACGTCGGACGCGTTTCCGGCCTGGAGCTGGGTGCGGAGGGTCTGGTCGTAGGAGTCATTGGGCTGCGGGTTGAAGGTGATCTTCACGTTGGGTTTCGACGCCATGTACTTCTCAGCCAGTACCTGGAACGGGCTCTCAATGGTGTTGGAGGTGGAGAACGACAGGGTAAATTCCTGGGCGCCTCCTGCGGGGGAGCTGCTGCTGGCAGGGGCCGAGCAGCCGGTGAGGACGAGGGCTGCGATGGTGGGGACGGCGAGGGCGCCGACCGTTAGAGCCGAAGAGCGACGGTGCTGTGTCATGTCCAGCCTTTCTGACTTCATTGTCGAAGAGTTCCGGGAGCCGTGACCCCGGTCACTCATCAGTATGCAGGAGATGTGCAGAAAAAGCACATAAGTCTTGCCGATGACAGACATAAGTTTCACGGGGGTCCAAGTTGCTCGTGCGCATAAAAGAAAATGATGTTTATCGCTGAAAGTATCGATGCCACTGATACACTGAGCTAACTAAGTTCACCGTCGAAAGAATGCCCGTCGTGACGAACCATGTACTGCTCTCCCGGCTCGACCTGAACCTGCTGATCTCGCTGGATGCCCTCATCACGGAGCGGAGCGTCACGAGGGCGGCGGAGCGGCTTCATCTGAGCCAGCCAGCGCTCAGCGCCTCGCTTGCGCGGCTCCGGTCCCACTTCGGAGATCCCATCCTGGCCCGTCGGGGAAATGCGTACGAACTGACGCCGTTCGCCCTGAGGCTGGCGGAGCACACCACAACTGCCCTTGAAGCCGCGCGGCGCGTCTTCGAGAGCCAGGCAAACTGGGAGCCCACCGAATCGGAGCGCGAGTTCTCCATCTACGGCTCGGATTACGGCTTCACCACTATCGGTCGGGTTGCTTCCGAGCTTGCCGCCGAGCGTGCGCCGGGAGTGCGGTTTCGGTTTATGCTCCACAATCCGATGGTGGTGGAGGACGCAGCGAACCGCCTTCGGTCCGTGGACGGGATGGTTATCCCCCATGGATTCCTCACCGGGCTCCCCTACCTGGACCTGTGGAGGGACGGCTGGGTGGCTGTGGTCTCCTCGTCCAATGACGCCGTCGGCGAGCACATCACCATGGAGAACATCGCCGAACTCCCCTGGGTGATGACCTATCAGACGCGCTCTGCGTCGACCTCGGCGGAACGCCAGATCATGCAGCTGGGCATCGAACCGCGCGTGGATGTGGTGGTTGAAAGTTTCCAGTCCCTGCCGCACTTTGTAGTGGGAACCAACCGGATCGCACTCATCCAGGCGGCGCTGGTGCCTTTCGCGCTGCGCGTGGGCGGCGTGCGGATCCTGCCGCTGCCGTTCGATGCCACACCGCTGGTTAATGCCCTGTGGTGGCACCCCGTTCACAACCGGGACTCCGAACACGAGTGGATGCGGGCCCTCTTCAAGGAGGCCGGTGACATCGTGGCAGCCGCCGTGGCGAAGGAAACCAATTAATGACTCGATGCCCGCCCATGGCTGGACGGGCATCGAGGGACATCGGGCTCCAAGGGTCAGGCCGAGGTCAACGCCTTCCGCATGCTCTTGCGGATGAGGTCATGCTGCTTGCGCACCAGCAGCAGGGGGTCCACCTCGCCGAGCTCGGCGAACGCGTGGCCCTCCCACTCGCTGGACCAGTAACCGCGGTAGCCGCCTTCGACGAAAACGCGGACCAGCTCCGGGTAGTCAATGGCCGGCTCATTGCCCTGCTCGTCGATGTCGTAGAACTTCGCGTGCACATGCATGATCTGGGGCATGATGTCCGCCCATTCCGTCGGGCTAACGTGGCCATGCATATTGAAGGCCAGGTGCGCAAAGGACCCCAGCCGGGCTGGATCAAGATCCCGTCCCCGCAGGTATCCAATGAACTCCTCCTGCCGCGCCCGCATAGGGGCGTCGGTGGTCCAGATGGCCTGCAGCTTCTGGATGGCTTCGTCGTCCAGTCCGGCACGGCGGACCGCGCGCAGGAGTGTCGGAGACATGCTGTGCATGGTTGAGGAGAAATCGGCCACGAACCCCAGCAGCGGCGAACCAAGCTCCGCGTAGACGTCCCGGACCTTCATGATTTCCGGGGAGTTCGGCCCCATCGGCGCATGGATCTCGTACGCAAGCTTGAGCTCCAAATCCTCGGCGAGTGGCAGGAGCCGGCGGAGCAGTTCAGGTTTGGCGCTCTGGATGCGGACCAGCGGGAAACCGAGCTTCTTGGCACCGCGGAAGAGCGTCTCGGTAAACTCGAATTCCTCGTCCGGGGTCATGTCGCGGTCCCGGCGGCGGCCCATGTCGAGGTTCGCACCGAAGGAGCTGGCAGTGAACCCGTGCTTGTCGAAGGCCGCGTGCCATGAGCGCGCGAAGTCATCAGTCACCTTCGGATAGGTGGGTAAGACCTGGGATGCCACGATCTCAATGCCGGGGCCGATGCCAAGCTCGGCAACGCGGCTGAGCAGGCCATCGAAGTCGTACCAGCCTGCCCGGTACTCGGCACTCGCCGAATAGAGCGTGAGCCCCAGTGAGAAGGGATCCTCCTCCGCTTTCGGTGGGGCCCGAGTGACCGCCGTCGTGAGTTCCGGCGCCGCCGACGCCCTATCCGTGGCGACCAGGGCCAGTGTCTGGTTGACGAAATTGGGGACGTACATTCCGGGACCGCCGTCCCGGCCCGGGGCAATCTGCATGTAAGGCAGGCGCAGTTCCCCGATCAGCTGGATCCGGAGCTCTTCACCGAGGGAGACAGGGTTGTCCCGCTTGGCAATCAGGAGCGGATGCTCCTGGAGGTACCAGAGGGTTTCGCTTTGGGCCGGAAGGTCCGGAAGTGCGTAGCGGACACCGCCCAGTTCCAGGGACAGGTCCTCGGCGGGGATATCCTGGCCGTCGACGGTGAGCCGGAGGCTGGAGACCGCGGAGAGCCAAAGGCTCCGGTACCACGGAAGCGTCAGGGCAAGGGCGAGGCCTTCCGGATGGGTGCGGAGGCTTGACTTGTCAAGAAGTCCGTTTGGCATGGCTGTTCTCTTCACTGGGAGGCGGGACGGGGCAGGGGAGTTCGGAGGCGACGCGGCGGATCAGGGCATGTTGGCGCCGTACTTGTTCGATGGCGCGCCAGGGATCGCGTTCGCCTTCGTATTCACTGGAGAGGTAGCCGGAATAGCCGGAGTCCTTGAGCGCCTTGAGTACGGGAAGCCAGGGAATCTGCTGGTCCTCCAGCTGCTCGTTGATGTCGTGGAACTTCGCCTGAATGAACACCACGTACTGGGCGACGTCCGCGAAGTCGGCGGGATCGACGCCGATGCCGTCAAGGAAGGCGGGCCGGCTCTCGCGGGTCTCCCCTGCACGCAGCGGGATGGGCCGGTCCTGGAAGATCCCGGTGTCGATCAGCAGACCGAAGTTCTTGGTGCCGGTCCGTTCGATGAGGTTGATGTAGTCCTCGACGACAGGGTGCCTGATGGGGGTGGGCGAGTGGATTTCCGGGCAGATGATGATCCCGAGCTCGTGGGCCAGGTCCAGGGAGCGCTCTACCGACTCGGTCCAGATGGGGTCCGGAACCAGGTCGCCGGACACCACGCCGATCTTGGGGCGCACGAACCCGAAGCCCAGTTGATTGGCAAGCCGCAGGTCGCGCTGCAGCGCCGCCGCACCCTCGGTGACGGTCATGCTCCGGCCCGGGTGCAGCCGGGTGTCAATCCAGGAGCCGTAGTTCGTGGGCTCGAGCGAATACTTATCCAGGAGGCCGAACCACGTGTCGAGCCAGGCTGGGGACGGTTCCGGATAGTTGGGAATGTGGCCCTCCCCGAGGATTTCGACGCCGGTGGCGCCCACATCAGCGACGGCGGCCAGCGCCGTCTCCAGGTCCATCACAGTGCCGTAATCGCCCATGAAACTGTAGAGGGATACGCCGTAGCGGAAGGCGCCGTCGCCGCCTTCCGGCCCGAGCGTCACTTTACGGCTGACCTGGTGGATGGTGGGCTGATGCTCCACCGGAATGTAGGACATACGCAGCCGCAGCTCAATGGAGAGCTCGTGGACGCCCTGCGGCAGGCCGCCGTCGAACGGAACGGTGACCACCGCAGCTTCCTCCAACGGCCACCGGACGCCGTTGCTTTCCCACAGCTGCTGCAGCGTATAGGTCTGACCGCCAAAGGTCCACAGCGGAACGTGAGGGCCGACGTCGACGACGTTTCCTACGCGAACGGCGATGCCGTCAATGAGGGACGCGGCCATGCCCCGGTAGGAAGGCATGCGGACCCGGAACTGGAAGCCCGTCACACGCCCGCCCTCAGTGACATTGCGGAAGCCGACGGACTGGATGAGGTCTCTTTCGAGAAGCATCGTTGCTCACTCTCTCTAGGGTCGAAATACAGCCTAACAGCATTATGTTGGTTTCATGCCTAAGTTTGCGAGGATCGCACATAACTTTCTCCCGACGAGCGCAAGGTCACCCGCCGAGTTCCTTTTCGCGCCGACCGGCCGGGTCGATAATGACCCTATGGTCCGCTTCACAGCCACCGTTCAGCTGCGGGGGCCCAATCCGTTCGTGGACGTCCCGACGCCGGCTGTCACCGAGTTGCAACCGCTCGCGGAGCATGGCCGGATCAGGGTGACCGGCACGCTCAGGGGTACGGATTTCAACGCCACACTGATGCCTGTCAGGTCCGGACGGCATGTCCTGTATCTTTCCGGCGGCCTGCGGACGGCAACGGGAGTGCGCGTCGGGGAGACTGTCACGGTGGACATTCAGGCGCTCAACACCACCGAGGTCATCCCGCCCAGGGATCTGTCGGCAGCCCTGGACGCGTCCCCTGGAGCGTCAGGCAACTGGGGTCAGCTGCCCGTTTCCCAGCGGCGGGAGTTGACGCGCTTCCTTGAGGACGCGCGGTCCCCGTCGACGCGGGCGCGCCGGGTGGAGCAAATTTTGGCGCACGTGCAGGGCGGAGACGTCCGGCCGCCGGGCCAGCACACTGGCCGCGCCTTGTGGACCTGCCCCTCCTGCGGACGGCAGTTTGTCACGCGGAACATGAACCATTCCTGCTCACAGCACACCCTCGACGAGCCGTTCCGCGGCAGGCCAGACAGCATCCACCGGCTGTTCGAGGTGGTTCGCCGGACGGTTGAGGCGATCGGCCCTGTAACGCTTGTTCCGTACCGGGACCGTGTCGCCTTTATGGTCCGGGTCCGGTTCGCCGGGGTCAAACCCGCGAACAAATGGCTCGATGTGGAGTTCTGGCTTACGCGCCGGGTTGAGTCGCCCAGATTCCGACGGATCGAAACACTTTCTCCGTACACGCATCTCTACACGGTTCGGGTGACCGAGCCATCCGACGTCGACGGCGAACTGGCCGGCTGGCTCCGTGAGGCCTACGCGGTGGGCCGCCAGGAGCATCTGCGCCCATCGATTGCTCCGTAAACGCCCTTTTGGCCCCTCAAAACGGCGTTTACGGAGCAATCGATGAGGAAGAACACACCTACTCCGCCGGAACCGCGTTCAGTTCGGCGCGCGTGGGCGGGTTGGCGCCCGGGCGGGAAACAGTGACGGCCGCTGCGCGGGCAGCGTGGGCCAGCAGCTCAGCCAGGCCCTCGGCCGGAAGCTCGCGCAGGTCCTTCCGGTTCTGCGCGCCGTCCAGGCCCCGGTCCACGATCCCCGAAAGCAGGGCGGCCATAAAGGAATCACCTGCGCCCACGGTGTCGGCCACTTCCACGCGAGGCGCGTCAATGGCGGCTTCACCGGCGGCCGTAATTCCCCACGGACCGGCCGCGCCGCGCGTGACGACTACCAGGGCCGGGCCCTCGGAACCGCCCAGCGACAGCCAGCGGCGGGCTGATTCCAGCGCATCCACGCCCGGGTACAGCCACTCGAGGTCCTCGTCCGAGGCCTTGACCACGTCCGCGAGGGTGACAAATTTCTCCGCCTGCGTTCGCGCATAGTCCACGTCCGTGATGATGCTGGGCCGGCAGTTGGGATCGAAGCTGATCGTGGCGGCGGGGTGGGCATGCTCGACGGCGGCGAGCACTGCCGCGGCCCCCGGCGCCAGCATCGTTGCGATGGAGCCGGTGTGCAGCAAGGTGGTTCCCTGCAGCATAAAGGCGAGGCGGTCCGCCAGGCCGGGAAGCTCCCAGGCGAGGTCGAACGTGTAGGTGGCGGCGCCGTCGTCGTCAATTACGGCGGTGGCCACGCTGGTTGGCAGCTCGTCGGGGCCGAGCGGCAGCATAACGGAGCTGGAGCGCAGGTGCGCCGCCACCGCATCCCCGTAGGCGTCGCGGCCGTAACGGCCGACGAACTGCACGGGATGGTCGAGGCGGGCCAGGCCCACCGCGACATTAAGGGGACTGCCGCCCACGTGGGCTTCGATTCCGGAGGCGCGCTGGACAACGTCAACAAGGCCCTCGCCTATAACTGTGAGCATGGTCATACTCTGCCAGAGATGCGCCCGCCTACACAGGCGTGTTACGCGTCGCCTACCATGGAGATATGACATCCCATGTCCTTCAGCCAATGACGGCCGCCATGCCCGACGTCGAACACATCCTGGCGGTCCGCGGCACCGGCGGCTACCGGCAATTCAGGATCCCCGCCCTGGCCGTCTCGCGGCAGGGCACCCTGCTGGCCGCCTATGACGGCCGCCCCAACCTCGATGACCTGCCCAACCCGATCGACCTCCTGCTCCGGCGCAGCTCGGACAACGGCCGGACCTGGGGCGACCAGCAGGTCGTCAGGACGGGCGGCGGCCTCAACGGTTACGGCGATCCGAGCCTCCTGGTGGACGTTGAGACCGGCCGGATCTTTATGTTCCACGCAGCCGGAACCCGCGCCGGCTTCTTCGAGGCCGTGGCCGGTATGGAGCCGGACGACGATGTGCAGCACTGCGATCTCAGCTACTCGGACGACGACGGCCTGACCTGGCAGCACCGCCGGATCACCGCCCAGCTCAAGCTCCGCCCGCCTGTTCACCCGCGTGGGCCAAGTACGGGCGAGCCGGACATCACCGGAATCTTCGCCGCGGCGGGCCAGGGCATCCAGATCCACACCGGCCCCTACCGCGGCCGCCTGGTCCAGCAGTTTGTGGTCCTGGCCGGCGGCGAGATCATGGCCGCTTCCGCGTACAGCGACGACCACGGCGACACCTGGGTGCTCGGGGAGCTCATCGGCGTCCGGACGCACGGCCACGCCCCCAATGAAAACAAGGTTGCCGCCCTCCAGGACGGCCGGCTCCTGCTGCACAGCCGCGGCACGCCGCGCCGCCTTGCCGCAATGTCCGACGACGGCGGGGCCACCTGGAGCGCCCTGTGCCCCGTCGAAGACCTCACGGACCCGGGTGACAACGGCTCGCTGGTCCGCTTCGACGGCCTGCCGTCCCCGACTTCCTTCGCCGACGAGGCAACGGACTCCTGGCTGCTGGCCACCAACAACCAGGACACGGCATTGCGGCGGAACACGGTGATCAGCCTGTCCCCCGATGACGGCCTCAGCTGGCCCGCGAAGCTGGTCCTGTGCCCGGGCAGCTCGGCCTACTCGACGGCCGCCCGGCTCCCCGACGGCAACATCGGCGTCCTCTACGAACGCCAGGGCTACCGGGAAATCGTGTTTGCCTCGGTGCCCGCGGCACAACTCACCGCACAGCTCACCGCCCGCCCCACTGACTCCGGCGCCGCCGCCACTGGGAGTGCCGCCGGGAGTGTGCCCCCCGAGTCCTCCGCCGATGCGAGGGCTCAGGACGACGGTGCCGGGCTGGTATTCGACATGGAACTGCGCTCCATCACGCCCGGCCGCCCGCGGGCCTGGCAGAACGTCGGCGAGTTTCACGTGATGCGGTCCGGCGGTGAGGACTGGGGTGTGCACACCTGGAAGGAAATCGGTCAGGGTTACTCGACCGAAGCTGCGCAGGTCATCGGCACGCGGGAGGCACAGGACCTGAATTACGGCCCGATCATTCCCGGCTACAAGGCCGGGGACATCCTGGCCTTCACGGGCAGGGCACGCAATGACGGAGCCCAGTCCATTACCGGGGTCCGACTGTCCGGTCCGGGCTCGGACGCCTTCCCCGCGGCGGATCTTGGCCCCGGGGAAGAGGCTCTCTATTTCACGCCCGGATACACCGTCACAAAGGCGGATGTGGCACAGGGCCACGCGGACGTGGTCTTTGAAGTGGTCGGCGAGCGCGGCGGCACTGCCCAGCGCCGCCGTCGTGCTTTCACGTTTGACACCGCCACAGGCCACGTCAGCGAGCCGAAGTGAGAGAGCGTCCAGGGAAAACCCGCAGGATCTGAGAGAGCGTCCGGCGGAAAGCCACGTTAAGTGAGAGAGCGTTACAAACTGACGCTTGACGTGAACCTGTGATGACGCTTACAGTCGACATACGAGCTCGGACGTCCTACATCCGATAAACCTTCTGGAATGGCGAGGCCCTCATGAACAACATCACCAAGAACCTGCCGCTGGTCAATGACGCCAGCCGCCGGAACTTCCTCAAGCTGACCGGGGCCATGGGCGCCGCCGCAGCATTTACCGCCTCGGTCGCCGCGTGCGGCAGCCCGGCAGCTACCACCACCGGCAGCTCGGCAAGCGCTGCGGCAGTCAACAAGGACCTCACCATCGAAGCGGGCATCTCCTACGCCCTCTCCACCGGCTTCGACCCGCTGAGCTCCTCGGGCGCCACGCCGATGGCCGCCAACCTGCACATCTTCGAAGGCCTCATCGAGCTGCACCCGGCCACCCGCGAGCCCTACAACGCGCTGGCGGCATCGGACCCCAAGAAGGTCAACGACACCACCTACCAGGTGACCATCCGCGACGGCGCCAAGTTCCACGACGGCACTCCGGTCACCACCGAAGACGTGGCCTTCTCCTTCACCCGCGTGATGGATCCGGCGAACAAGTCCCTGTTCTCGCAGTTCATCCCGTTCATCAAGGAAGTCAAGCCCGTTGACGCCAAGACGGTCGAGTTCACCCTCAAGTACGCCTTCCCCGGCTTCGGCCCCCGCATCTCCGTGGTCAAGGTTGTCCCCAAGGCCCTGGCCACGGACCTCAAGGCCTTCGACGCCAAGCCCGTCGGCACCGGCCCCTACAAGCTCATCTCCGCCGCCAAGGACGACAAGATCGTCTTCGAAGCGTTCGCTGACTACAACGGCCCCAAGCCGGCACTGGCCAAGGGCATGACCTGGCTCCTGCTCTCCGACGCCGCAGCCCGCGTCACCGCCGTCCAGTCCGGCCGTGTCCAGGCCATCGAGGACGTCCCCTACCTCGACATCGACGGCCTCAAGTCCAAGGTCAAGGTTGAATCAGTCCAGTCCTTCGGCCTGATGTTCCTGATGTTCAACTGCAACAAGGCGCCGTTCAACAACAAGCTGGTCCGCCAGGCCCTGCACTACGGGCTGGACAAGGAAGCCATCATCAAGAAGGCCCTGTTCGGCAACGCCAAGGCCGCCAGCTCCTACTTCCAGGAAGGCCACCCGGACTACGTCAAGGCCAAGAACGTCTACGGCTACGACGCATCGAAAGCCGCGGACCTCCTGAAGCAGGCCGGCGTCACCAGCCTCGAATTCGAACTGCTCACCACGGACACCGCCTGGGTCAAGGACGTTGCCCCGCTGATCCTCGAATCCTGGAACAAGATCCCGGGCGTGAAGGTCTCCGTGAAGAGCATCCAGTCCGGCGCCCTGTACACCGACCGCGTCGGCACGGGCGACTACTCAGTGGTCGCAGCCCCCGGCGACCCGTCGGTCTTCGGCAACGACGCTGACCTGCTCCTGAGCTGGTTCTACTCGGGCGCCACCTGGATGGAAAAGCGCGCCTACTGGACCGCCCCGGAACGTGCCAAGCTGCAGGAGCTCATGAACAAGGGCTCGCAGGCTGCCGCAGCAGACGCCAAGAAGATCACCGGCGAAATTGTGGACCTTGTCTCCGAAGAAGTTCCCCTGTACCCGATCTTCCACCGCCAGCTGCCCTCCGCTTGGGACGACAAGAAGCTCAAGGGCTTCAAGCCGCTGCCCACCACCGGCATGTCGTTCATCGACGTCGGCCGCACCGCCTAAGCAGCCACCTTGCGTTGCGAGGCCTGCTCTGCGCCCCTAGTCCCCCCGGGAGCACGCAGAGCGGGCCTCACAACATTTTGAACTGCAGCACCCAAACAAACCGGAGAACAAATTGGTCACGATATTGCGTCTGCTTGGCCGCAGACTCGCAGCACTGCCATTGATGATCCTGGGCATCACCCTGCTCGTCTTCCTTGTCCTGCAGGCCGCTCCCGGCGACCAGGCAAGCTCCGCCCTCGGCGACGGCGCCAGCGAAGAAGCGAAGCAGCAGTACCGCCAGGAAAACGGCCTGAACGATCCACTGGTCATCCAGTACTTCAGCTTCCTCGGCAAGCTGCTGCAGCTGGACCTCGGCGTCACCACCCCGCCGGCCAAGTCGGTGGCCTCCATGATCGGCTCCGCGTTCCCCCTGACGCTGCAGCTGACTTTCCTGGGCGTGCTGATCGCGATCGTCCTGTCCCTGACCTTCGGCATCCTCGGCGCCCTCTACCGGGACAAATGGCAGGACCAGCTGGTCCGCGTTTTCTCGATCGCCGCGATCGCCACGCCGTCGTTCTGGCTCGGCATCCTGCTGATCCAGTGGTTCGCCCTCGGCGCCAGCCCCCTGTTCCCCTCCGGGGGAATCGCGACGCCGGAATCCGGCTTCGGCGGTTGGCTCAACTCGATGGCCCTCCCGGCCCTGGCCCTGGGCATCCCGGTCTCCGCCTCGCTGATCCGCGTGGTCCGCACCTCGATGGTGGAGGAGCTGGACCGCGACTACGTCCGCACCGCCATCGGCAACGGCGTCCCCTACCGCGAAGTGGTCTCCAAGAACGTCCTCCGCAACGCCCTGGTGACCCCGGTGACCGTGCTGGGACTCCGCGTGGGCTACCTGCTGGGCGGCGCCGTCGTGATTGAAATGATCTTCGCCCTGCCCGGCATGGGCCAGCTGATCCTCAACGGCATCACCAACCTGGACGTCAACCTGGTCCAGGGCGTGGTGCTCACCATCTCCGTTACTTTCGTTCTGGTGAACATCGTGGTGGACCTCCTGTACCTGCTCATCAACCCCCGAATCAGGACGGTATAGCCCATGCGTAGCAAGCTTGCTGAACGGCTGAGTGCCCCGGGCCTCCGTTTCAAGGCCCTGCCTTGGGGCTCCCGTATCGCCCTCCTCTTCCTCATCGTGATCGTCCTCTCCGCGGTGTTCGCGCCGGTCATCGCGCCGCACGATCCGCTGGAGACCTTCATTCCCGCCACCCCGCCGGGCGCCGAGCACTTCTTCGGCACCGACCGGCTGGGCCGCGACATCTTCTCCCGCCTGCTGTTCGGCGCCCAGTCCTCGCTGATGATCGGCCTCGGCGCGGTCATCCTGGCCATCCTGGTGGGCGCCCTGCTGGGCTCCTTCGCCGCGACGTCCAGCAAGGCCGTCAACGAACTGATCATGCGCCTGATGGACATCCTGATGGCGTTCCCGGGCATCGCCCTGGCCGCAGTGCTGCTGGCCGCGTTCGGCAACTCGGTTCCCACCATCATCATCGCGATCGCCATCATCTACACCCCGCAGCTGGCCCGCGTGGTCCGCGCCAACGTGCTCTCCCAGTACGGCGAAGACTACGTCCGTGCCGAGCGTGTGATCGGCGCTGGCCGCTTCTACATCCTGCTCAAGCACATCGTCCGCAACACCGCCGCCCCCGTGCTGGTGTTCGCCACGGTGATGGTGGCCGACGCCATCATCCTCGAAGCCTCGCTGTCCTTCCTCGGCGCCGGTGTCCAGGACCCCGCACCGTCGTGGGGCAACGTGATCTCCTACGGCCGCAACCTGGTCCTGTCCGGCGGCTGGTGGGCCACCACCTTCGCCGGTGTGACCATCCTGCTCACCGTTCTCTCGCTGAACATCCTCGCCGAGGGCCTCACCGACGCCATGGTGAACCCGAAACTGCGCAAGGCACCTGTAGTAAAGGACGACGACGGCGCGTCGGCTGTTGTTGCCGGCGCCGCGGTGGGTGCCGGCGTCGACACTCAGATCGCCACGTCTGTGGCCCAACCGTCAGTGGTGGAAGAGCACGAGCTCGACGGGGTGCGCGCCGCTTTCGGTGATGTCCTCACCGAGGAGCACTACAACGAGGCAGCCATCCTCTCCGACCCGAAGCTGGCCGCGGCGAACCCGCACCTGCTGCTGGACAAGGAACTGGAACTGCTCTCCGGCATCGAGGCCACGCGCACCGACCGGCTCCCCCAGGTCCCGGCCGGCGCACGCAACGTCCTGGAGGTCAGGAACCTGTCCATCCGCTTCCCGGGCCGCTTCGGCGACACCGCGATTGTGGACAACGTCTCCTTCACGGTCCGCGAAGGCGAAACCATGGGCCTGGTGGGCGAATCCGGCTGCGGCAAGTCCATCACGTCCCTCGCGGTCATGGGCCTGCTGCCCAAGACCGCGCAGGTCACCGGTTCCATCAAGTTCGACGGCAAGGAACTGCTGGATCCGGCCACCAGCCACAGCAGCATCAAGGCCTACGAAGGCCTCCGCGGCCAGCAGATCGCCATGGTCTACCAGGACGCCCTGAGCTCCCTGAACCCGTCCATGAAGATCAAGGACCAGATGGAGCAGCTGACCAAGCGCGGCGGCCGCAAGACCCCCACCGAGCTGCTGGAACTGGTCAAGCTCGATCCGGTCCGGACGCTTGCCAGCTACCCGCACGAGCTCTCCGGCGGCCAGCGCCAGCGCGTGCTGATCGCCATGGCCCTGTCCCGTTCGCCGAAGATCGTGGTTGCCGATGAGCCCACCACCGCCCTGGACGTCACCGTCCAGAAGCAGGTAGTGGACCTGCTCAACGAGCTGCGCGAACAGCTCGGCTTCGCCATGGTCTTCGTCAGCCACGACCTCGCCCTGGTGGCCTCCCTGGCCCACCGCATCACCGTGATGTACGCCGGCCAGGTGGTGGAATCCGCACAGGCTTCGGAGCTGCTGCAGAACCCCAAGCACGAGTACACCCGCGGCCTGCTCGGCGCCGTCCTCTCCATCGAGGCCGACGCCGTCCGCCTGCACCAGATCCCCGGCACCGTCCCGTCCCCGCGCGACTTCGCCCCGGGTGACCGCTTCGCCCCGCGTTCACTGCGGTCCGACGCCGACCCCGACCAGCAGCTGGTCCTGACGTCGGTAGGAGCCGCCAACGGCGGGGACGCTGACCACTACTGGGCGAGCCACCTGAAGGAGGATGCAAAATGAGCGTTTCAACCGGCAAGCCGGTCATCGAGCTCAAGGACGTCAAGGTCTACCACCACGCACGTGGCGGCGGGCTCTTCCGCCCGAACATCGTCAAAGCCGTCGACGGCGTCGACTTCAGCATCAGCCGCGGCGAAACCGTGGGCATCGTGGGTGAGTCCGGCTGCGGCAAGTCCACGCTCGCGTCCGTGCTTGTGGGACTGCAGACGCCGACGTCGGGCGAGGTCCTCTTCCACGGCAAGCCCGCCATCAAGCGCAACGCCGCCATGCGCAAGGAATTCGGCCGCTCCGTGTCGGTGGTCTTCCAGGACCCGGCCACCGCGCTGAACCCGCGCATGACCGTCCAGGACATCCTCACCGACCCGCTGCAGATCCACGGCATCGGCAACGCCGCATCCCGTGCGGCCAAGGTCAAGGAACTGCTGGCCCTCGTGGGCCTGCCGCAGTCCGCGGCCGAGGTCACGCCGTCGCAGGTTTCCGGCGGCCAGCGCCAGCGTGTGGCGATCGCCCGCGCCCTGGCACTGGACCCGGACATCATCGTGGCGGACGAGCCGACGTCGGCCCTGGACGTCTCCGTCCGCGCCCAGGTGCTGAACCTGCTCTCTGACCTGAAGACGCAGCTGAACCTCGGCATGGTGTTCATCTCGCATGACATCCAGACCGTCCGTTACGTCTCGGACCGCATCTGCGTTATGTACTTCGGCAAGATCGTCGAGCAGGGCACCGCCAGCCAGGTCTTCGACAGCCCCACCAACGACTACACCAAGAAGCTGCTGGGCGCCGCCCCGAGCCTGCTCCACATCTAGCTTTCCCACCTCAAATTTTCGTCTAACCATCAATATTTGGAGAACTCCGTGACCACCGTCGCTTCCCGTTTCCAGGGCGTCATTCCGCCCGTCGTAACCCCCCGCACCGCCGATGGAGCCATCGACGTTCCGTCGCTGGAAAACGTCACCAAGCACCTGCTCGACGGCGGCGTCAGCGGCCTGTTTGTGCTGGGTTCCTCCGGCGAGGTCACGCACATGACCAACACCGAGCGCGACCTCGTCGTGCAGACCGTGGCAGGCGTGAACGCCGGCCAGGTGCCGCTGATCGTGGGCGCTGTAGAGCAGACCACCAACCGCGTCATTGAAGAAGCCAAGCGCGTCATCGCGCTGGGCGCCGACTCGATCGTGGCCACCAGCCTGTACTACGCCATCTCCAACGCCCAGGAGAACGGCACGCATTTCCGCTCCATCGCCGCCGCCGTCGACGTTCCCGTCTTCGCCTACGACGTGCCGGTGCGCACCCACTTCAAGCTGCCCACCGACCTTCTGGTCGAGCTGGGCCGCGAGGGCGTCATTGCCGGGGTGAAGGACTCCTCCGGCGACGACGTCTCGTTCCGCCAGCTGCTGCTGGCCGCCAAGGACATCCCCAACTTCGACATCTTCACCGGCCACGAAGTGGTTGTGGACGGCGCCCTCCTGGGCGGCGCCCAAGGTGTTGTTCCGGGCCTCGGCAACGTTGACCCGGCCGGCTACCGCCGCCTGTTCGACGCCGCACAGGCCGGCGACTGGGCCCAGGCCGCAGCCGAGCAGGACCGCTTGGCCGACGTCTTCGAGATCGTCTACACCCCCAAGCCCGGCCGCATGTCCGGCAACGCCGCGGGCCTGGGCGCCTTCAAGACCGCCCTGCAGCTCATGGGCATCATCAAGACGAACGTCATGAGCGCCCCCATGCTCTCCCTGGACGAGGACGAGACCAAGGCAATCCGCGCCATCCTGGAACGCAACGGCCTGATGTAG